>NZ_RZQG01001252.1:0-1381 GCF_003998635.1 Mesorhizobium sp. M7D.F.Ca.US.004.03.1.1 | reverse complement strand
GTCGTGGAGCGTGAGCATGGCCCATCCTTTTGCGGCGAGGATTGCGGCTTCTCGCTGACGGGCTATCCGGCTTTCGCCGCGTGGACTGGCCGCGTGCGCGACGCCATCGGTTCTGGCCATCCGGTCCATCCCTACAGCATCGATCCGCACTCGGGCGCCTGAGGGGCTTACTTCCTGCCCTGCGGATGGATCGTCTCGCCACGCTTCAACATCGCCACAAAAGTCTCGATCTTCTTCTTGCGCCCGGCCTCGGTCTTCATGTTGTGGGTGCGGAAGGCGAGCGCGAAGCGGTTCTGCGCGCTGAGCTTTGCCAGCATCGCCTTCGCCGCCGGCTCGGCATCGATGGCAGCCTGCAGGTCATCGGGGATTTTCATCTCCTTGCCGCTGCCGTAGGCGCGCGCCCAGCGCCCGTCGGCCTTGGCCGCCTCGACCTGTTTCAGCCCATGCTCGGTCATGCGGCCCTTCTCGACCAGCCGCGCGACGTTGTCGATGTTGATCAGGCTCCAGATGCTCTTCCTGCCGCGCGGCGTGTAGCGCTGCAGGAAACTCTTGTCGTCCAGCCCCTTGCGCACCGCATCGATCCAGCCGAAGCACAGCACCACCTCGATGGCTTCCTTGGGCGTGATCGACTTCAGTCCCGACCCCGCCTTGTGCACCTTGATCCACACTTCGCTTTCCGTGGCGTGGTGCTTGCCGAGCCAGGCGTGGAAGCTGGCGGGATCCGGAAACTCGTGGACTTTGTCGGGATCGACTTTGACCGGCGCCATCAGTTGGCCTGCCTGTTCGGTGTCGCTCGCGCCATCATGTCCCCTGTCTTCACTGTCATCCCGCCTCCGGCATCATGCCCATCGTCATCGACCAGAATGGCACGAGTCGCTGTCAGTTTCCGGCAGCAAACTTGTCGGGCGCGTACGGCGTACCTTCGCGCCCCCTCGACCTGAACATTTTTCTCCCGGCCCCGCTGTAGAAAATCTCGGAATACCTGCCATGCTCGTGCTCGGGCACGCCATCTCGCTCCCGGGGGGAATACGACATGAAATCTCCGCTCCTCGCCCTTGCCTTTTTGCTGCCGACCATGGCCCTCGCCGAACCGATCGAAACCCGGAAAATCATCACCGCGGTGACCGGCGACTTCAATGGCGATGGCGCCGTCGACCTTGCCATGGTGGTCGAGACAGAGCCCGGCCATCCGATGGACGTTCACTTCTTCCTCCGGGACAAGGAGCACAATTACCTCAAGCCCGTTGAAATCGTGCACGGGCAGATCCTCGGCGAATGGAACAACTACGACCGCCCGGGCAACGAGAACTCCGACACCGAGCCGGAACTGACGATGCTGCCCAACGGCTCGATCAAATTCTACCTGCCGGCGATGGAGATC
>NZ_RZQG01001251.1:0-1384 GCF_003998635.1 Mesorhizobium sp. M7D.F.Ca.US.004.03.1.1 | reverse complement strand
GTTCAACTGGGGCGCGGTGGCGGTCGATCCCAATCGGCAAGTCATGTTTGCCATGCCCGTATACCTTGCCTTTACGTCGAAGATGATCCCCCGTCCGGACAAGTATGCGCGCGTCGTTACCAAAGAGGGAGGGGACGTCTTCAACGAAAATTTCGGAGCGCCTTATGCGGCCAAGATGGGAGCGTTTCTCTCACCGCTTGGGCTGCCCTGCCAAGCGCCGCCATGGGGCTATGTCGCGGGTGTCGACCTGACGACCGGCAAGACCATCTACAAGCATGTCAACGGAACGGTGCGCGACCTGTCGCCGATCCCGCTGCCATTCAAGATGGGCGTGCCCGGCATCGGTGGGCCGATCATTACCAAGGGCGGCGTCGCCTTTCTCAGCGGCACCTTGGATTACTACGTACGCGGTTATGACCTGAAGACAGGCAAGGAGATCTGGCACGATCGCCTTCCCGCTGGCGGGCAGGCCACCCCCTCCAGCTACCTTGGCTCCGATGGCCGACAGTATCTAATCGTGGTTGCCGGCGGGCATGGTTCGACCGGCACAGCGGCGGGCGATTCTATTATCGCCTATGCGTTGCCGAAAGCCGGGTGAGAAAAGGTGCGGAATGCGTGCGTATGACAATGGCGAACTGGGATCGTGAGGGCTCGGCTTCGAAAGTTCCTGGCGCAGGCTCCCGTCAACACGGTGGCTGGCGCGCAGTCTCGGTGGATCCGAGCGTGGTTCTTCCCAGCGACCGCCCGCTTTGCGCTCCGCGCCCTCATCTCCTCGGCTTAGCGGTTTCGCGTACGGACCGTCCAAGGTTTTGGAGCCTTGGTTAACGGCAGCCGAGCCGAAATGAAGCGCGCGTATTTTGCCTCGCTTCAAAGCGCTGGCATGCCGATGAGCATCCAGCCTGTCCGCGGTAGATCCTGGGTGGCTTCAACAAGAGGGTCGCTGCTAAGACGTAGCGCTCATTGACTGCACACCGGTCCGGCGTCTGGCGTAGTATGCAGAAGCTTTGTTGCTGTTCTGATTCGAGCAAAGGAAGTTGCTGATCATTTGGCTTTGGTCAGGACTGGACCTTCTGACCATGCCGGCAATGGTCAGCGCGATATCATCTCAAGGGTGCCTGGCCAACATTACTAAAAGTTCATGCAATGGAAATGACGTCGTAATGTGCGCTTCTATATTCTTTTCAGCACGACGCCAATCAGGGCGCAGTTCTAGAAAGAGGACACGAAATCATGAAAACTTACCCCAATGTACATTCCAGCACGCACAAGCGAATCATGGCTGCTGCCGCGTCCGTGGCTATCGCCGGGGCGATCGGCTTCGGGGCCTACGCCACCGGCACATCACCCGTTCTGGCCGATGCCGTGCGCGTTCAAACAGCGCAGA
>NZ_RZQG01001250.1:0-1389 GCF_003998635.1 Mesorhizobium sp. M7D.F.Ca.US.004.03.1.1 | reverse complement strand
CCAGCCGGTCGAGATCGCCAATCCGCAGAAGCTTGCGTCCGGTACGCATGTGCTGAGCTGGCGCGTCATTTCCGCCGACGGCCATCCGGTCGGCGGATCGCTGCTGTTTTCCATCGGCGCGCCCAGCGCGCCGCCGGTCGCGTCCGAGGCCATCGACTGGCAACTGCGGTCCGCGATCTGGCTCGGCAAGGTCTTTCTCTACATCGGCCTTTTCCTCGGCGTCGGCGGCGCCTTCGCGCTCGCCTGGCTGGCCGGGGACGGACAGGCTGGCCGGCGTTTCGTCATCGTTGCAATCCTGTGCGGGCTGGTAGCGGCACCCTTGTCGCTCGGTCTCCAGGGGCTGGACGCACTTGGGGCGCCGCTTTCCCATCTGGCGCAGCCGATCATCTGGCGGACCGGGCTCGGCACCAGTTTCGGTTGGACGGTGCTGGTCGCCCTGATCGCGCTGGGGCTTGGCCTGCTGTCGCTGGCCGGCCCTCGCGCCACAGCCAAACCATTGGCGCTGGCTGGGGTGGCCGGGGTGGGGATTGCCCTTGCCGCCAGCGGCCATGCCAGTGCCGCCGAACCGCAATGGCTGACACGGCCGATGGTGTTCCTGCACGGCGCCAGCATCGCCTTCTGGGCCGGCGCGCTGGTGCCGCTCGGCTTGGCGCTGAAAGGGCAATCGGCGGAGGCCACGCCATTCCTGCGCCGGTTTTCTCGCCTGATCCTGCCTGTGGTGGCCGTGCTTGCCACTGCCGGCATCGTTCTCGCCGTCATCCAGGTGCAGACACCTGTGGCATTGGTCAACACTGCCTATGGGCGGTTGCTGCTGGTCAAGCTCGGGTTGCTGGTCTTTCTCTTCACGCTCGCCGCCGTCAACCGCTGGAAACTCACCGCATCGGCCGCGGCAGTATCGACAGAGGTGCAACGCAGGCTGGTGCGCTCTATCGGCGTCGAGCTGCTGATCGTGTTGGCGATCTTCGGCGTTGCTGCAGGCTGGCGCTTCACGCCGCCGCCACGGGCACTGGCAATCGCGGCGGCCCAACCGGTCTCGGTCCATATCCACGCGCTGCAAGCGATGGCCGATCTCAGCATTACGCCTGGCCATGCCGGACCAGTCGTTGCCTCGATGATCATCATGACCGGCGATTTCGGCCCGCTCGACGCTAAGCAGGTGACGCTGGTGCTGTCGAAGCCCGATTCCGGCATTGAGCCGCTGAAGCGCGCCGCGACCAAGCCCGGCGACGGCAGCTGGCGTGTCGACAACCTCGTCATCCCGGTGCCTGGCCGGTGGACGGTGCGCATCGACATCCTGGTCTCGGACTTCGAAATGGTGAAGATCGAGGCGCCCGTCGACATCAGGCCGTAAGGCCGGACTGGCACGAGCTTGGCCGACCATCCGTGCAA
>NZ_RZQG01000124.1:0-10299 GCF_003998635.1 Mesorhizobium sp. M7D.F.Ca.US.004.03.1.1 | reverse complement strand
TTTTGTGCGTCCAACTGGACGCACAAAATGCGCTCCGGGCCGATGCGCTAAAGTCCGGGCATGAGGTGGAGGAGCAAAGATGGCTTGTCAATGGCGACAGGTCGCCACTGGCCGGAATCGGTCCGCCGCCATGGGCCAGAAACAATCGATAATCTGGCGAAAGCTGGCGACGGCCGAAGTGGAAATTGAACGGATGGCAGTCCAGACTCGACCGATAGCCCAGTACTGGAAATCAAAACCCACCATGCCGGCGGCGGGAACCGCCGGGAAAAAAGGCCGCGGATCGTAAGCGGCTAGGTCAGCAGGGCATCAATGCGTGGTCGGTTTCCCTCTTAGTTTTTCAATCGCATCCTTGAGTGCCAGCTTGCGTCGCTTGAGATTCACGATTTCGAGGTCGTCGACCGATGGATGGTTCATCGCGTCATCGATTTCACGTTCGATGTCGCCGTGTTTCCGCTGCAACTCATCAAGATGGGATGCAAGAGACATGATTGGTTCTCCCTTTCATGGTTTCCTCGATTGCAACCGTCACGGCGCGTCCACCGCAGGTTCGCTTTCTGTGACGGCACGGTGACAGTGTGCCACCTTCCGGCAACGATGTCGAATGATCCGTGGTAGCATTCCACGACAATGTGAAATGTGATATGGGCTGCGCGCCGGTTGCAAAATCACGCCGGCCCCGCCCAATCAGGCCCATTTTTGGGCGCCGCAGACGTGCAGACGGTAGATAATGTCCGATCAGGAACAGGCTGATATCCGCCTCGAATATTCCCGGCTGAAGCAGGAGCACGCGGATTTCGATGCGGCCATCAACGCGATGATCGCCATGGCCTGCGATCCACTGCAGATCCAGCGCATGAAGAAGAAAAAGCTGTTCCTCAAAGACCGGCTGATGGCGCTGGAAGACAAGATCATTCCCGACATCATTGCCTGAACCAGCATTGGCTGGCTGGCGCGCCTAGGCCACGGTCGAAAGCTTCGCGGCGCGGTTGCGCAGCAGGCCGATGAGTTCGCCGGTCCGCTCCTCGGACGTATCGATGGGAACCACCAGGCACATCGTCGCTTCGACCTTGCCCGGCGCTGAAAACACCGGCGCGGCAAGGCACTTCGTATAGGCATCGACAAGGCCCGAAGTGACGCAATAGCCGGTGATCCGCGCTTTTGCGATATCGGCGACGAAATCGTCGAGCCGCAGTTTGCGCCCGTCGGGCAGCACGAGATCGTCGTCCGACACCATGTCTTCGATCTCAGCCTTCTCCAGTCCCGCCAGAAGCAGCCGCCCCGAGGCCGTCCAGGGCAGCGGTATCTGCAAGCCGGTGGCGGAACTGATGCGGAACGGCCTGGTGCCGGGACTCGCGTGGACGATCGTATAGCGCCCGCTTTGCAGCATGCACAGTTCGGAGGTCTCGCCGGTCTCGCGCGACAGATTGTCGACCTCCTGGCGCCCCCGCCTCAAGAGGTCGTTGCCCCGCACATAATCCATTCCATAGAGATAGAGCTTCTTGCCGAAATAGACGCGATTGCCGTCGCTTTCCATTTCCAGCAGTCCCGCATCGACCAGCGACCGCACCAGCGTGTAGGTCGTCGAGCGGGGCGCATTCACGCCTTTGGCAAGGTCGCCAATGCCGATCGCCCGCTGGGTCGTGTGAAGAAACTCCAGAATCTCGAGCACCCGGTTGAGCCCCTTTTCACGGGAGCCCGAGATCTTCTCGCCGGCCGAAACTGCCGAGGCATTGCCATCTTGCATTGTCGATTCCTAGTGTTAATATCTGTCTTGTACAGGGTACACTCGTCTCTTGTAAGAGACAAAATTACCAACGCGTGTCTTGCCTGTGCACAAGGGGAACACAACACGAAAGGAGGTCGCCGTGAACGACACATCCGGAAGACGTGATTTTCTGAAATTGGGAATGGCAGGGCTGGCCACGGCTGGCGTGCTGGCAACCGTCGATGCCCAGAAGGCCGCTGCCCAGGCGGCACCCGACAGCTTGCTGCGCACCGTGCTCGATCGCGGCAAGCTGATCGTCGGCACCGGCAGCACCAACGCACCCTGGCACTTCGAGAATGATGCCGGCGAACTCGTCGGCATGGACATCACCATGGGGCGCATTCTCGCCAAGGGCCTTTTCGACGATCCGACCAAGGTCGAATTCGTCATGCAGGATCCGGCTCAGCGCATTCCCAACGTGACCACCAACAAGGTCGACATCACCATCCAGTTCATGACGATGAGCGCCCAACGCTCGCAGCTGGTCAATTTTTCCCGGCCTTACTACGTCGAGGGCATCGCCCTGCTGAGCCTTCCGACCGCCGAGAACAAGACCTTCGACAAGCTGCTTGCCGGCGGCGCGGCAACACGCGTCTCCATCCTGCAGAATGTCGATGCCGAAGCGCAGGTGCATTCGGTCCTGCCCCAGTGCCAGGTCATGCAGATCGATACCCAGGCCAACGTGCTGCAGGCGCTGGAATCGAAACGCGTTGACGCCGCTGCCGTCGATCTGTCCACGGTGCGCTGGCTCGCCTCGCGCAATCCGGACAAATATTTCGACGCCGGCAAGAGCTGGCTGAGCATGCTTTATGGCGCAGCCCTGCGGCAAGGCGACCTCGACTGGCTGACCTTCGTCAACGCGACCTTCACCATCGCCATGTTCGGTCACGAAAACGCACTCTACGATGCCGCCTTCAAGGACTATTTCGGACAGGAGCCGCCGGCGCGCCATCCCGGCTTCCCGGCCATCTGACCTGCATCGGGCGGAAGGGCGTATCCAGCGCCCTTCCACCTCCGACAACCCTCGGCACCAAGGCTTGTTGAGATTCAGGCCAGGCCGAGTCGAAAACGGTGGTTTTCGAGAACCGGAGCGGAGCGTACTTAAAGTACGTGAGCACCGGAAGCGCAGAAAGCCGGCGTTTGCAGGCCGGCATCACCTGAATATCAACAAGCCTTTAAGGCGGACGCATGGGCTATGCCCTTAATTTCAACCTGATCTGGCGGCACTTCGACAAGCTTTGGGGCGGCCTGCTGCTCAGTCTCGAGCTTGCCGTCATATCGATCGCCATCGGCATCGTCATCGGCCTGGTTCTGGCGGTCTGGTACGTGTCTGCCGGACGCATCGTGCGCACCATCATCGCCGCCTATGTCGAATTCATCCGCAACGTGCCGCTGATCCTGCTCGTCTATCTCGTCTTCTACGGCCTGCCGACGGTGGTCGATATCGCCTACAGCGCGCCGACCTCGTTTGTCGTGACGCTGTCGCTCTACAGCGGCGCCTATCTGGTCGAGGTGTTCCGCTCCGGGCTCGAAGCCGTTCCGCGCGGACAGCTGGATGCCGGCAAGGCAATCGGCCTGACGCCGTGGCAAAGGCTGCTCAACGTGCGCCTGCCGACCATGCTGCGCATCACGCTGCCGGCGCTGTCCAACACCTTCATATCGCTGTTCAAGGACACGTCCATCGCGTCGGTCATCTCGGTGCCGGAGCTGACCTATGGCGCCCAGTGGATCAACTTCAACACCTTCCGCATCGTCGAGGTCTATCTCGTGGTCACCGCGATGTATCTGGTGACCGGCTACATCCTGCTTTTCGCGCTTCGCCTTGTCGAGCGCCGGTTCAGGGCGGCGCGCTGACATGCTCACCCAGATCGCCTATGCCTTGCCTTTCCTCGCCCAGGGCTTTGCCCTGACACTGTGGGTGTCCCTGCTGGTCGTGGTGTTTTCACTGATCGCTGGCGTGATCATGGGTGTCGGCCTCGTCTATGGCCCCATACCGTTGCAATGGGCCGTGCGCATCTTCAGCGACACCATTCGCGGCATCCCGATCCTGGTGCTCATCTTCTTTGTCTACTACGGCCTGCCTGCGGTCGGGCTTCATCTGCCATCCTTCTGGGCAGCGGTGCTGGCGCTGACCCTGTTCAAGACGGCGCAGGTGGTCGAATATCTCAGGGGTGCGGTCGGCTCCATTCCGAGAGGGCAATCCGAGGCGGCCATGGCGATCGGACTGACCTTTCGCCAGCGGCTCGCCTACGTCATCTTCCCACAGGCGTTCAGGCGCTTCCTGCCGCCCTGGATCAACGGCGTCACCGACGCGGTCAAGGGCAGCGCGCTGGTGTCGCTGCTCGGCATCACCGACCTGATGCAGGCCATCAACCAGGTCATCGGCCGCACCTACGAAGCCATGCCGCTCTATGTTCTCGGCGCGCTCATCTACTTCGCGGTCAACTACGCGCTTTCGCTGGCCAGCCGGCGGCTAGAGCGGCGTTTCTCCTTCATCCGGGAATAGCAAGATGTCCACCAGCTCGACCAACATCCCGGCCCTTCTCGATGTCACCGATGTTTCCAAATCCTTTGGAACCGTCCAGGTCTTGCGTTCGGTCAGCCTGCGGGTGGCGCGCGGCGAAGTGGTGACGGTCATCGGCCCATCGGGCAGTGGCAAGACCACGCTATTGCGCTGCGTCAACTTCCTCGAAAGCTATGACAGCGGTTCGATCCGCATCGACGGCAAGGAGGTCGGCTTTCGCGAAACAGGAGCCCGCCAGCGCCGCGGCGAACGCGACCTCGCCACGATGCGCGCCGAGACCGGCATGGTGTTCCAGAGCTTCAACCTCTTTCCGCACCTGACGGCCGCCGGCAACATCATGCTCGGCCTCACCAAGGTGCGCGGCAAGAGCCGTGCGGAGGCCCGCACCATCGCCGACCACTGGCTCGGTCGGGTCGGCCTCGCCCACAAGGCCGACAGCCTGCCCGCCGAACTGTCCGGCGGCCAGCAGCAGCGTGTCGGCATTGCCCGTGCCGTGGCCATGGGGCCGAAGATCCTGCTTCTCGACGAGATAACCTCCGCGCTCGACCCGGAACTGGTCGGCGAGGTGCTCGAGGTTGTGCGCAGCCTGGCCGAGGACGGCATGACGATGGTGATGGTCACGCACGAAATGGCCTTTGCCCGTGATGCCTCGAGCCGCATCATCTTCATGGCCGATGGCGGCGTCAGCGCGGCGGGTCCACCTAGCGAAATCCTGGCGGCGGACACCGACAACGAGCGCCTGCGCACCTTCCTGGCACGCTTCCGCGCCTCGCATTTCTAGAACGAGACAGCAAAAGCTGTCGCAAGGAGCCTTCTTTCATGACGCCTTATATCCGGCTCGCCGCGTTGGGCCTGACGCTGCCCGAGCCGCCGACCCCAATCGCCAATTTCGTCACCCATGCCGAAAGCGGCCGGCTGATCTTCCTGTCCGGCCAGGGACCGCTGCGGACAGACGGCACGCTGTTCACCGGCAAGGTGGGAGACGATGTCACCGTCGAGCAGGCCTATGGCCATGCCCGCCTCACCGGCCTCAATCTGCTCGCCGTCATGCACGCGGCCACTGGCGACCTTGGCCGGATCGTGCGCATCGTCAAGCTGCTCGGCTTCGTCAACGCGATACCGACCTTCAGCGACCACCCGAAGGTGGTCAATGGCTGTTCCGATCTGTTCGCCGATGTGTTCGACAGTATCGGCGGCCATGCCCGCTCGGCGATCGGCGTCGGCTCCTTGCCTGGAAACATCACCGTTGAAATCGAGGCGGTCGTCGAGATCGCCTCCTGACCTCTCGAGAAAATGGGAACCGCAGAAATGAAAACCTATTCCGCCGACGGCTCCAACACCACGATTCGCGAACGGCTCGGCCTTCGCCCGATCATCAACGTCTCCGGCACGATGACGGCGCTCGGCGCGTCGATCATCGTCCCGGAAGCGATCAGCGCCATGGCGGAAATGGCCTCGCAATGGGTGGAGATGGACGATCTGCAGCGTGCCGCAAGCACGATCGTCGCGCGCCTCACCGGCGGCGAGGCCGGTTTCATCACTGCTTGCTGCGCCAGCGGCATCACCATGGCGATCGCCGGGGCGATGACAGGAACCAACCTGCTTGCCATCGAACGCCTGCCGGACGACACAGAAGGCCTAAAATCGGAGGTGATCGTCCAGCTCGGCCACATCGTCAACTACGGCGCGCCGATCGACCAGTCGGTCCGGCTGGCGGGTGCCAAGGTCGTGCCGGCCGGCACGGTCAGCGTGACGCAGGACTATCACGTCCGCGACGCAATCCGTGACCGCACGGCGGCGGGCCTCTATGTCGTCGCCCACCACACCGTGCAGTATGGCATGCTGTCGCTGGAGGAATTCTGCGAGATCTGCCACGCCAGGGGCGTTCCGGTGATTGTCGATGCGGCTTCCGAATATGACCTGCGCGGCTTCCTCGCGCGCGGCGCCGACATTGTCATTTACAGCGGCCACAAATTCCTGAGTGGGCCGACCAGCGGCATCGTCACCGGGCGCAAGGATCTGGTTCGAGCCGCCTATCTGCAGAACCGCGGCGTCGCGCGCGCCATGAAGGTCGGCAAGGAAAGCATCGCCGGCACCATGGCCGCACTGGAAGCCTGGGAAAAACGCGACCATGCCGGCATCCGCCGCCGCGAAGAGGCAGCACTCAATTTGTGGAAGGACACGGTGCAGGGGCTGCCGGGCATCATTGCGCAGATCATTCCCGACCCGACCGCCAACCCTCTCGATCGGTTGCAGATTTTTGTACTCCCCGAAAGCCGGTTCACCGCGGCCGGTCTCACCTCGGCGCTGGCCGCCGGCTCGCCGCCGATCATCGTACGCAACCACGAAGTGGAGCGCGGCCATTTCTTCCTCGACCCCTGCAATCTTCATCCCGGCGAGGCCGAGATTGTCGCCGAACGCCTGCGCGCCATACTGACCGCGGCCGAGCGGCCCGCCAATGCCATGAAGATGCCTAACAAGGATTCGTCCGGCGCCTTGCGCTGGCCGGATTGAAACGCCAGCAGGCCACTGCCTGAAATGCGCCGGTCGCAATCGGCACGCGCGATCACGCGACCGTGAACGGCTGGACTCGCACCAGCCGGGAATAAACCGCCGCCGTCCCGGGTCTCCTCAGCATACGCCACTCCTGGCGTTGAGGAGACCGACATGACCCATCATCACGACGACGAGAACGGGCACATCAGCCGCCGCCATGCGCTGGAATGCATGATCTGGGCCGGCACCGGCGTGCTGTGGACGATTTCAGGCGGCATACCGGTGTCGCTCAACCTGCTCGGCGCCGCACAAGCTGCCGAAGCCATGGCCACGGGCTTCACCTTCCTGCAGATATCCGACAGCCACATCGGCTTCGACAAGGCGGCCAACCCGCATGCCATCGACACGCTGAAGGAAGCGATGGGCAAGATCCAGGCGCTGCCGCAAAAGCCGGCTTTCATGATCCATACCGGCGACATCACCCATCTGTCCAAGCCCGCACAATTCGACAATGCGGCTGAGATCATCGGCGGCGCCGGCTTCGACGTGCACTACGTGCCGGGCGAGCACGATCTGATCGACGACGGCAATGGCAAGGCCTATCTCGACCGCTACGGCAAGGGCACCAGGGGTGCCGGCTGGTATTCGTTCGACCAGAACGGCGTGCATTTCGTGGCGCTGGTCAATGTCGTCAACCTCAAGGCGGGTGGGCTCGGCAATCTCGGGCCTGAGCAGCTGGCGTGGCTGGCGGATGATCTGAAAGCGGTCAGCGCCTCGACGCCGATCGTCGTCTTCGCTCACATCCCACTATGGGCCGTCTATCCCGAATGGGGCTGGGGCACCGACGACGCGGCACAGGCGCTCGGCCTGCTCAAGCGCTTCGGCTCGGTCACCGTGCTCAACGGCCACATCCACCAGATCATGCAGAAAGTGGAAGGCAACGTCACCTTCCACACCGCGCGCTCGACCGCCTTCCCGCAGCCGGCGCCAGGCACCGCCGCCTCGCCCGGGCCGATGACAGTGCCGGCCGGACAGCTGCGCGGCCTGCTCGGCACCAGCAGCGTCACCGTGAAGCAAGGCGGGCAGGATCTCGCCATCATCGACTCGACGCTGGCTTGAGCCGGAACAGCAAAGGAAATCAACATGCTTTGCATACGCCTTCCGGCCCGGCACATGGCCGCGATCCTCGCCGCCTTCACCTTGACCACGGCGAACTGCCAGCCGCTGCGCGCGGCCGATGCGCCGATGGTCAAAATCGAGAATTTTGCCTTCACGCCGCCGGTGCTGACGGTCAAGCCCGGCACCACGGTGACCTTCAGAAACGACGACGATATTCCGCATCTGGTCGTCGCCAGCGATTCCTCCTTCCGCTCCAAGGCGCTTGACACCGGTGACACTTATGAATTCACCTTCACCAAAGCAGGCGACTTTGCCTATTTCTGCGGGCTTCACCCGCATATGCAGGGCAAAATCACCGTCGCTCCCTGAGCGGGCGCGGCAAATCCTGCCCGGAGTGCCGGATCATGCTGTGGTGTTGAGCGAGAAGGCCTTGGCCGAGCGCTTCGGCGAGGTGGTGCTGCCCCATCTCGGTGATGCGCTTGCGCTCGCCCGCTGGTTGACCGGCAACGCCGCCGACGCCGAGGATGTGGTGCAGGAAGCCTGCGTGAAAGCGCATGCCGGCATATCAGGCTATGCCGGCGGCAATGCCCGCGCCTGGCTGCTGACCATCGTGCGCAACACCGCCTACACCTGGATGTCGCGCAACCGGTCGCGCGGCATCCTCGCAGTCGGTGACCTCGGCGATCTCGACGAGATGGCGGCGGCACACGGCACCAGCCTGCCCGACGAGGATGGCCCGGAAGCGAGCCTGATCGCCAGGGCCGATACGGCAGCCCTTGAGGCGGCAATCGCAGCACTGCCGCCGCCATTCCGCGAGACGCTGGTGCTGCGCGACATCAACGGCCTCAGCTACCGCGAGATAGCGGCCATGCTGGGGGTACCGATTGGCACCGTGATGTCACGGCTGGCGCGGGCTCGCGGCCTGCTTGTATCTGCACTGGGGAGAGCGCCATGACCATGCATGACGACGGACTGCCCAACGATCCCGAGGGCATCAGGCTGATGATCCATGCCCTCGTCGATGGCGAACTCGACGCGGCAGCCGCACTCGCGGTCGAGCGGCGCATCGCCGCCGACCCGCAGCTTGCCGCCGAACATGCCCGCATCATTGCCTTGCGGGGCGCACTCGGCCGTTTGCCGCGCCCCGATGTCAGCGACGCCTTTCGGGCGCGCATCGCCGCACTTGGTGCGACAGCCACGGCACGTCCGGTGCAAGACGTACCGACGCAGGACGAAGCGGCCGGGCCGCTGCGGGGTACACCGCCGCCGCAACCGGGACTGATCGCGGGTGCACCGGTCGGGGGCGGCCAGAGACGAAACGCCGAGACACGTCCGTCGCAGACGCGGGCGCTGCCAAGGGCGCGCCGCTTCGGCTCGTTCGACTGGCGCGCTCTGGCTGCGTCGATCGTGGTCAGTGCGGTGCTGGCCAGCGGGGCGACGCAATGGGTGATGGTCGACAACGCGTCCGATAGTTTCGCAGCTGGAGTCGCCAGCGGACATCGCCGCAGCCTGCTTGCCGCCAGCCCGATCGACATCGTCTCGTCCGACCGCCACACGGTCAAGCCATGGCTCGACGCCCGGATCGGCGTGTCGCCGCCGGCGCCCGACCTCGCACAGGACGGCTACACACTCATCGGCGGTCGGGTCGAGGTGATATCAGACCGGCCGGTGCCGGCGCTGGTCTACCGCCACCGCGAGCACCTGATCACGCTGGTCGCCGAGCCGCAGCAGGGCGGCAGCACCATTGAGCCGGCCGATCTCTCGTCGGGCGGCTTTTCGCTGGTGCACTGGAGCGACGGCGCCTTCTCCTACTGGGCGATCTCCGACATGGAGCGGCCAGAACTCGACGACTTCGTCGCTCGCTTCCGCAAGGCGGCGGTATAGGCTGGTTTGCGTCTCAACAAACCGCTGCGGCGGCCGCCTATCCTTGCGGCTTCGCGCGAATTCCGCTAAGGCGCGCCTTTGTCGCCGGGGAACACAGACTTGGACGATCAGCGCGCCGACGTCGCCATCATCATGGGCAGCCAGTCCGACTGGGCGACGATGCGCCATGCCGCCGAAACGCTGGAAGCACTGGGCATCCCGCACAAGCGGCTGATCATCTCCGCGCATCGCACGCCAGACCGGCTCTATGATTTCGCCAAGGGCGCCAAGGCGGCCGGCTACAAGGTGATCATCGCCGGCGCCGGCGGTGCGGCGCATCTGCCCGGCATGACGGCGGCGATGACGCCGCTGCCGGTGTTCGGCGTGCCGGTGGAATCGAAGGCGCTTTCCGGGCAGGATTCGCTGCTGTCCATCGTCCAGATGCCGGCCGGGATTCCCGTGGGAACGCTGGCCATCGGCAAGGCCGGGGCCACCAACGCAGCCCTTCTGGCCGCGGCCGTGCTGGCGC
>NZ_RZQG01001249.1:0-1389 GCF_003998635.1 Mesorhizobium sp. M7D.F.Ca.US.004.03.1.1 | reverse complement strand
GTGCAGGACCATCCACCAGACGGATTTGCATCATGGTTGCGACTACACGCCCTTTGAGGGGATGGTCGTCACCGGCTGGCCGGTAACCACGATCTTGCGCGGCAACCCCATAATAAAGGACCGTGTACTTGTTGGCCCGGCAAAGACCGGGCAATACTTGGAACGAAGCAGATCGATATACGCGTCGAAGGCCACGCATTGAACGAGAAAAGATCGAGGACGTTTTGGTAGAAAGCAAAAGCAACGCCGATAGGACGCGATCCCAAGTCGTGCGGCGAAACGAGAACGAAGCGGACGTCCCGTCCCGCGTGACCAAAACCAATTACAACCTGTCACAGATCGCCTATCGAGCGGTCTCGGAAGCCATTCACTCCAGTCGACTGCGCGGCGGTGAAGTGATCGTCGAAGGCAAGCTCTCCGAGGCTCTCGGCGTATCGCGCACACCGATGCGTGAAGCGCTTCAGCGCCTTGAAGGCGAAGGGCTGGTGGTCAAGGTGGCCAATCGTTCCTTCATGGTGAGGCATGTGGACTTCAGCGAGTACATGCACAGCCTGAAGGTTCGCGAAATCCTCGAACCTGAGGCGGCAGTGCAGGCGATCGGCCGGATTTCACCAGAATCGATCCAAGCCGCAAAGTCCGAACTCAAGCAACTGCTGGAGGCCACCACCTACCATACCGACGCCCACTGGGGTTCGGATGACACGGTGCACGGCCTGTATATCGACGGTGCGGGCAATCAGGTGATGGCCGACATTATCCGTTCCTTGCGGGTGACCACGCGTCTCTACGAGGTGTCGAGCCTCAAGGACAGGCTCTTGCCGGATTCCAGGGAACATCTGGAAATCCTGGAAAGCCTGGCGGCCGGCGACCCGAAAACGGCTCGCCGCACAGTGCAGTTCCACCTGAAAAGCCTGCAGAAATACGCGCTCGACAGTTTTGGGAGCTGATTGTCGGACGGCGCGGCGGCCGCGCCCGCAGCGCCGCCTTCTTCGATAAAAGTCGTGCGCCGTTTGTCTAGGGTATGCGCGTCGGAGTCTATTGCATACGACACGTATACGACTGACCCTATTGCCAGCAACGGATCCGTATGGAGCACAAGACTGTGAAGCAGAAGGTTTACGATGCGATCGTGATTGGCGGGGGCCTTGCCGGGCTGGTGGCTGCCTATGATCTGCGAGACAAGGACATTCTGGTCGTCGAAGAGAGCTCGCGTCCTGGAGGCCGAATCCATTCGTTAGCGCGTCCGCCCTACTGGTTGAATCTCGGCGCGCATATGTTCGGCACTCCCGGATCAATCATAGGCGACCTTGTCGAGGAACTGCGCCTGACGTCGCTCCCGATAAACGGCGATCTGTTTGGTATGTCTTTCGGTGGCCGCCAGCTACTGAG
>NZ_RZQG01001248.1:0-1390 GCF_003998635.1 Mesorhizobium sp. M7D.F.Ca.US.004.03.1.1 | reverse complement strand
CCGATGCGGCTCATGCTGCTGGGAGAAAAGCTCATAGCCTTCCGCGACACGAGCGGCCGTGTTGGTATCTTCGATCACCGTTGCCCGCATCGCTGCGCGTCGCTGTTCTTCGGCCGCAACGAGCACGGCGGCATCCGCTGCGCATATCACGGCTGGAAGTTCGACGTGGAGGGAAATTGTCTCGACCAGCCGAACGTGCCGGATAAGAACCGGTATCCGGCCGGCACCAAGGCGATGGCCTACAAGGTCACCGAGCGGGGCGGGATGGTGTTTGTTTATATGGGCAAGCGCGAAGTCGCCCCACCCTTACCGGACCTGGAGCCGACCATGGTCGACACCAACGACAAGGGCATCGCGCTGACCCAGCGAGACTGCAACTGGCTGCAGGCGCTCGAAGGTGACGTCGATACCTCGCACCTGGGCTTCCTCCATGTCGGGGGCGTTGATAGCGGGCGTCTCGATATGAGCGATCCGGCGAGCTACACGGTCATCAACAAGGACCCGAAGATCAATGTTACAGAGACCGACTTCGGAACCATGTATTCGGCCCAGCGCGACGCCAATGAAGGTCATGAGCATCACCGCTTCGCCTCATTCATCTTCCCGTTCTGGGTTACCTATCCCAGCGACATGCTGACCCACAATGTGTCCGCAAACGCCTGGGTGCCAATCGACGATCACCACACCATGATCTTCAACATTGACGTGTTCCGCGGCACGGGTAAGGACACCGCCTTACGCTACAATGACGGTTCGGTCGTTCCTGGCCTTGCCCGTCCGCTGGAGTACTTGCCCCGCACGAACGATTGGATGGGCCGCTGGCGACCCGTCGCCAACAAGTCAAACGACTACGGCATCGACCGCCAATGGCAGCGCAGTGGGGAGAGCTACACGGGCATCGCCGGCATTCCCATGCAAGACCAGGCGATCCAGGAAAGCATGGGCGAGATCATTGACCGTACGCTCGAACACCTCGCATCGAGCGACCGCATGGTGATGCTGACGCGCAAGGTCCTGCTGAATGCCGCGATCAAGTACCGAGAAACCGGCGAACTACCGCGCGCTGTTGATGAGCCCGAACTTTGCCGAGACGCCCGCGGTGGCGACATCGTGGTGGAGAAGGGCACCGACTGGCTCGATGCCTACGAGGATGCGATGAACGCCGCCATCGGCCCCCTCCACCCGCTCAAGGCGGCCGAATAGACCAGCTGACAAAGTTGCCCGCCGCCTCGCAACCCGGCGTCGGGCATGCCGCCATCAATGCACTGGAACAACCATGATTGACAGACCGCAGACCTTAACCCGTCGACCTGCCGGTGAGGCATTGATACGAGGCAAGCACATCTTGCTCAAGGCGATCGACGAATACACTGTCGACACTCTGGATGAT
>NZ_RZQG01001247.1:0-1392 GCF_003998635.1 Mesorhizobium sp. M7D.F.Ca.US.004.03.1.1 | reverse complement strand
ATTCGGGGTCGGTATAGCTTGCCATGTCCAGGCTCCATCCAAAGTTCTGCCTTCGGCCGCGCGCCGTCAGGCAGCGTCAGGTTTGGCCCGCCGGGCCGCAGTCAGGGTGTGTGGTTCGAGGGCCGGCTGACGCCGGCTCAGCCGGACCGGCTTTACAGCCCGGCGGTTTGGGCGAGGCGCGAAAGCCGCGCCTCTGCCGTCTTTCTGTCGGGGGCGGAAACCGCCCTGCCCGTCGGCCTGTCGAACAGGATGACGGTGCCGTCTTCGGTACGGATGCACGACCTGTCGGGCAGACCGGCGCCACGCTGATCGAATTGGGGGCCGGAGCCGCTGGGAGCGGCGGCTCCGGCCGTTCCGGTCGCCGGGGATGGGCGGACCGGACCCGCGGCTGGTGCATTGAAGCACTGAGCCTCGGGCTTCACCTCGGCCGGGGAGGAGGACGGCCGGGGCGGAAGGGAATGGGCAGCGGTGACGACCGCCGGATGCGCCTCGCGTGAGGCCGGCGCTCTTGCGCCTTCAAAGCTGGACAGGTTTTGCATGATCAGATATAAGCATAACTCAAAAATAGATGCAAGCCATTCTTTCATGGACGAGAGCCGCTTTCATCGCTCACATGGCGCCATGGCAAAAACGGAACTGTCGATCAAGGTCGGAGCGGCGATCCGCAAGGCGCGCAAGCAGCGCGGCCTGGTCATGCGCCACATCGCCGAGCACAACGACACCGATGTCGCCGCCGTCGGCAACTGGGAAACCGGCCGCAATCTGCCCAAGACCGAGAACCTCTTGAAGACCGCCGCCTTCCTGCGCGTCGATCCGGTGGCGCTGGGCCAAGGGCAGGTCGTCTTCCTCGACGATGCCGGCCCGGTCGCCGACGCCGAGATCGTCACCGATGCCGGTCCGCTACCCGCCGGGTCGATGGATATCGAAGTGCTGGGCGCGGCCGTCGGCGGCGATGATGGCGATTTCACCTTCAACGGCGAGCCGGCAGGCTATGTCCAGCGCCCACCGGGCGTGCGCAACCTGCCGAAGGTCTTTGCGCTGCACGTGCTCTCGGATTCCATGGTGCCGCGCTACGAGCCCGGCGACCTGATCTATTGCGGCGGCCGCGACGCCGTGCCCGGCGACCATGTGGTGATCGAGACCTTTCCGGAAGAAAATGAGCGCAACGGCAAGGCCTTCATCAAGAAGCTGGTCAAGCGCACCGCCGCCGAGCTGGTCGTCGAGCAATACAATCCACCCAAGACCCTGACCTTCAACCGCTACGCGATCAAACACGTCTGGCGGGTGATTCCGCTGAAGGAATTGCTGGGGTATTAGCGCCCTTTCTCCTTCTCCCCCTCAAGCCCGCCGCGACCCCTCGAGCGGCACCTCGCGCTTACTCAGCATCTGCGC
>NZ_RZQG01001246.1:0-1404 GCF_003998635.1 Mesorhizobium sp. M7D.F.Ca.US.004.03.1.1 | reverse complement strand
AGCACAATTTGAAAAAGCAGGAAGACGATGACGAGTAACGATCCGCTTCTCCAGCCCTACCAACTCAAACATCTGACGCTGAAGAATCGGGTCATGTCGACCAGCCACGAGCCGGCCTATTCCGAGGACGGCATGCCGAAAGAGCGCTATCGGCTCTACCATGCCGAGAAGGCCAAGGGCGGTATGGCGCTGACCATGACCGCCGGATCGGCGATCGTCTCGCGCGACAGTCCGGCCGCCTTTGGCAATTTGCATGTCTATGACGATAAGATCGTGCCGTGGCTGGCCGAGCTCACTGACGCCTGTCACGAGCACGACTGCAAGGTGATGATCCAGATCACCCATCTCGGCCGCCGCACCGGCTGGAACAAGGCCGACTGGCTGCCGGTGCTCTCGGCCTCGCCGGTGCGCGAGCCAGCGCATCGTGCTTTTCCCAAGACCATCGAGGACTGGGACATCGAGCGCATCGTTGCCGACTATGCTTCGGCCGCGCAGCGCTGCCAGGCCGCAGGCCTCGATGGGATCGAGTTCGAAGCCTACGGCCACCTGATCGACGGCTTCTGGTCGCCGGCCACCAACCATCGCGACGACGAGTTCGGCGGCTCGCTCGACAACCGCCTGCGCTTCACCAACATGGTTCTCGACGCCGTGCGGTCGGCGGTCGGTGACAAATTCGTCGTCGGCATTCGCATGGTTGCCGACGAAGATTTCGAAAAAGGCCTGTCGAAGGCGGAAGGCGTCGAGATCGCAAAGCGGCTGGCCGACTCCGGCAAGGTTGATTTCCTCAACATCATCCGCGGCTCGATCGAGAGTGACGCGGCGCTCACCAAGGTGATTCCGGTGGCCGGCATGCGCTCGTCTCCGCATCTCGATTTCGCCGGTGAGGTCAGGGCGGCGACAAAATTCCCGACCTTCCATGCGGCGCGCATTTCCGATGTCGCCACCGCACGGCATGCCATCGCCACAGGCAAGCTCGACATGGTCGGCATGACCCGCGCCCACATCGCCGATCCGCACATCATGAAAAAGGTGATGGAGGGTCGCGAGCACGAGATACGCCCGTGTGTGGGCGCCACCTATTGTCTCGACCGCATCTATGAAGGCGGCGAGGCGCTATGCGTCCACAACGCGGCGACCGGCCGCGAGGCCGATATTCCGCACATCATCGTCAAGACCGAAGGGCCGAAGCAGAAAATCGTCGTCGTCGGTGCCGGCGCCGGTGGCCTGGAAACGGCGCGGGTCGCGGCCGAGCGCGGCCACCAGGGGACGGTGCTTGAAGCGTCGAGCCAGGCCGGCGGCCAAATTCGGCTGGCGACGCAGAACCCGCGCCGCAAGGAATTGATCGGCATCATCGACTGGCGGCTGGCCGAACTCGACCGGCTCGGCGTCGAGATCCGCTACGAC
>NZ_RZQG01001245.1:0-1405 GCF_003998635.1 Mesorhizobium sp. M7D.F.Ca.US.004.03.1.1 | reverse complement strand
TGTCTGGTTCGGCGTCAGCGCCGTCTTCCACTATCTCGGGCCGGCCTTCGCCGTGCTGCTTTTCCCGCATGTCGGCGTGCTCGGCATGGCATGGCTGCGCATCGCCACCGCCGCGCTGATCTTCGCACCGCTGACCCGTCCATGGCGAACCTTCGCCCGCGCCGATCGCTCGACGCGGCTGCTGTTGCTGGCCTTCGGTGCCTGCCTGGCGGTGATGAACTGTTCGTTCTACCTGGCGCTCGACCGGCTGCCGATCTCGCTGGTGGCGGCGATCGAATTCGTCGGCACCATCGGCGTCGCGGTGATCGGCCTCAGGAGCCCGCGCAATCTCGCCGCCCTTGCCGTTGCCGTCACCGGCACCTTGCTGCTCATCGACGTCAAATGGTCTGATGATCCCATCGGGCTGTTCTGGGCCTTCCTCAACGGTGCGCTGTTCGTCGGTTACATCGTGCTCGGCCACCGCATCGCCGCTTCAGGTGCCGGCGGCGGCATCGCAAGCCTTGGTGCCGCCATGGCCATCGCATTCATCGTCGTGCTGCCGATCGGCCTCACCGACGCACTGCCCGCCTTTTTCTCGCCGCCGCTGCTGCTCGCCGCCATCGGCGTCGGCATCTGTTCGTCGGTCATTCCCTACATCTGCGACCAGCTCGCAATGTCGCGGCTGCCGCGCGCGAGCTTCGCGCTGATGCTGTCGCTGCTGCCGGTCACCGCGACGCTGATCGGCGTCGTCGTGCTGCACCAGATTCCAAGTCTTACCGATTGCCTCGGCATTGCGCTGGTGGTCGCCGGCGTCGCCTTCCACAAGCCGGCGAACACGGACTAAACGAACGCCTATGCCAATTTCTGCTTGAGGAAGGCGATCGTGCGTCCCCAGGCGAGATCCGCCGCCTTCTTGTCGTAGCGCGCTGCCGAGGTATCGTTGTTGAAGGCGTGGTTGGCGCCTTCATAGACATAAACCGTGTATTCGACATGCGCCGCGTCGAGCTCCTTCTTGAAGGCGTCGATGCCGGCATTGGTGCGCTCATCCAGCCCGGCATAGTGCAGCAGCAATGCGGCCTTGATCTTCGACACATCGGCGGCCTTCGGCTGCATGCCGTAGTAGGCGACGGAGGCGCTGAGATCGGGCGCGTTGACGGCCAACATGTTTGCCGTACCACCGCCCCAGCAGAAGCCGATGGCTCCGACCTTGCCGTTGCCGTCCTTGTCGGCCTTGAGGTACGCGACGGTCGCTATACCGTCGGCGATGGTCTGCGCCGGATCGAGCTTGGCGAACATATCGCGCGCCTTGTCTTCATCGGCTGGCGTGCCGCCGAGCGGCGACAGAAAATCCGGCGCCAGTGTCACGAACCCTTCCAGCGCCACGCGTCGCGCCACATCGCGGATATGCGGGTTGAGGCCCCTGTTC
>NZ_RZQG01001244.1:0-1405 GCF_003998635.1 Mesorhizobium sp. M7D.F.Ca.US.004.03.1.1 | reverse complement strand
GCTCTACACCGAGCTTTTCCTCGCCGGCTATCCGCCGGAGGATCTGGTGCTGAAGCCGGCCTTCCTGAAAGCCTGCGAAAAGGCGGCCGAAGACTTCGCCAGAGATACCGCCGATGGCGGGCCGGGCGTCATCATCGGCACGCCGCTGAAGCGCAAGAGCGGCACGCACAATTCGATCGTCTTCGCCGATGGCGGCAAGATCATTGCCGAGCGCTACAAGCTCGATCTGCCGAACTACGGCGAGTTCGACGAGAAGCGCGTCTTCCAGGCCGGACCGGAGATCCAGGGACCGGTCAATTTCCGCGGCGTACGCATCGGGATTCCGATCTGCGAGGACATCTGGGGCGACGTCGACATCTGCGAGACGCTGGCCGAAAGCGGGGCGGAAATCCTGCTGGTGCCGAACGGCTCGCCCTATTATCGCGCCAAGATCGATGTCCGCCACCAGGTCGTCATCCGCCAGGTCATCGAATGCGGGCTGCCGATGATCTATGCTAACCAGCTTGGCGGTCAGGACGAGCTGATCTTTGACGGCGCCTCGTTTGCCATAGGGTCTGACAAGACACTTGCCTTCCAGATGAGCCAGTTCGAGGAAGCAGTCGACGTCACCACCTGGAAGCGTCAAGACGAAGGCTGGGTCTGCTCGGAAGGGCCGATGTCGAAAATCCCGGAACGGGAGGAAGCCGACTATCGCGCCTGCATGCTGGGCCTGCGCGACTACGTCAACAAGAACGGTTTCAAGAACGTCGTGCTTGGTCTCTCGGGCGGCATCGATTCGGCGATCTGCGCAGCGCTTGCCGTCGATGCGCTCGGCGAGGAACGGCTGCGCGCGGTGATGATGCCCTACCGCTATACCTCGAAGGACTCGCTGAAAGATGCCGAGGACTGCGCCCGTGCGCTCGGCTGCCGCTATGACATCGTGCCGATCTTCGAGCCGGTCGAGGGCTTCCTGCACGCACTGACGCAGATGTTCGAAGGCACCAAGGAAGGCATTACCGAGGAGAATCTGCAGAGCCGCGCGCGCGGCACCATCCTGATGGCGATCTCCAACAAGTTCGGCTCGATGGTCGTCACCACCGGCAACAAGAGCGAGATGTCGGTCGGCTATGCCACGCTCTATGGCGACATGAATGGCGGCTTCAATCCAATCAAGGACCTCTACAAGATGCAGGTCTACGCGCTGTCGCGCTGGCGCAACAGCCACGTGCCGCCGGGCGCACTTGGGCCCTCGGGCGAGGTGATCCCGAAGAACATCATCGACAAGGCGCCGTCGGCGGAATTGCGCGAGAACCAGACCGACCAGGATTCGCTGCCGCCCTATCCGGTGCTCGACGATATCCTGGAATGCCTGGTCGAAAACGAGATGGGTGTCGACGACATCGTCGCGCGCGGCCATGACCGGGCG
>NZ_RZQG01001243.1:0-1408 GCF_003998635.1 Mesorhizobium sp. M7D.F.Ca.US.004.03.1.1 | reverse complement strand
CGCCATGGTCATGGAGCGCGTCGCCATGGCGCCATCGTCGTTCGAGTTGCGTGCCCGCAATCCGGCGAAGAACGTCAAGGTCGGCGGGAAACACTGCATCCTGTCGTCGGTCGGTGGACCCGCCTATGTCATGGACAATGATCGCGGCCGCCGTCCCGGCACCTATGCCGAGATGTGCGATTATCTCAAGCTGATCCAGTCGTTCAACGTGCTGCACCAGGAAGGCGGCGGGCCGTTCGAGCCGCTCGACCTGCACCAGAACACGCGCCATCTCGACCTCTACTATGCCGAGATCACGCTGCTCGACAAGAACTGGCAACCGCAGGCGCTCGGCCGTGGGCGCGCCATCGACGCGCTGGAGATGGTGGCGATTTCACTGGGCACGACGCGCGAGAATCTTGCGCAGGAGATGCCTGTCTTTACCGGCATCATCAACACCAACTCGCCGCTGCAGCTCGACGAGCCGATGGCGGAAGGCCTGATCGCGCTGGCCGAACATGGCCAGGTCAATGTCATCACGCCGTTCACACTGGCCGGTGCGATGAGCCCGGTGACGCTCGCCGGAGCGCTGTCGCAGCAGCATGCCGAGGCGCTGGCCGGCATCGTGCTGACGCAGATCGTGCGCCCCGGCGTACCGGTGATGTATGGCGGCTTCACCTCCAATGTCGACATGAAGACCGGTGCGCCGGCCTTCGGTACGCCGGAATACACGCAGGCCGCGCAGATCACCGGCCAGCTCTGCCGGCTGATCGGCGTACCGTTCCGCTCCAGCAATGTCACCGCCGCCAATTCGGTCGATGCGCAGGCGGCCTATGAAAGCGCCATGTCGCTGTGGGGCTGCCTGATGGGCGGTGCCAATCTGGTGCTGCACGCCGCCGGCTGGCTCGGCGGCGGGCTGACGGCATCGTTCGAGAAACTGATCATCGACGCCGAGATGCTGCAGATGATGTGCGCCTATTTCGACCCGCCGGTGGTCGATATCGACACGCTGGCGCTGGAAGCCGTGCGCGAGGTCGGGCCGGCCGGGCACTTCTTCGGCGCCGCGCACACGATGCAGCGCTACGAACGCGCGTTTTATTCGCCGCTGGTCTCCAACTGGGACAACTACGACACCTGGATGGAGCGCGGCCAGATCACCGCGCGCGAACGGGCCAATGTAGTCTGGAAGCGGATGGTCGCCGAATATGAGCAGCCGCCGATCGATCCCGGCATCGATGAGGCGCTGCGCGACTATATGGAGCGCCGCAAGCGCGAGGGCGGTTCGCCGCTGAACTAGGCATCCCGCAAAGGCCCGACCTGAGCTTCCAGCATCTCGAAGCCGGCGGCTTCGGCGGCCTGCGGCGTCACCACGCTTTCGTCGAGGCACCATTCGAGCCAGAGCCCGTCGACCAGGGCGATGAAATTGCGC
>NZ_RZQG01001242.1:0-1409 GCF_003998635.1 Mesorhizobium sp. M7D.F.Ca.US.004.03.1.1 | reverse complement strand
TCCCCATCCTGGCCCGCAGACAGAATGGCGATGCAAGGAATCTCTCGGGAGGTGAGCAGCAGATGCTGGCGATCGGGAGGGCCCTCATGGCCGCGCCCAAGGTGCTCCTGCTCGATGAGCCTTCCATGGGCCTGGCGCCGCAATTGATCAAGGAAGTCATGAACATCGTGCAACGCCTCAATCGTGAAGGCGTGACCATTCTGCTCGTGGAGCAGAACAGCAAAGTCGCCTTGAAGTTCGCCGACTACGGCTATGTGCTCAAAGCCGGGCGCGTCGTTCTTGAGGGACCAGGCAGCGATCTCGCGAGCAATGAAGCGGTCATCAGCGCCTATCTAGGCGGCGTCGCCGCCTGAAGACGACATGGGCTCGAACCGCTTATGGCTGGGTCGCGGGGCCGTACGAAACAATGCAGGAAATTTGCGAGACCGGTCGCGAGTTGGCTGTCGCGCTATTTGACCGTCATACGGGTTTGTCATCCGGGTGGCCGAGTTCGCAAAACCAGCCGCCCAGATACTTCACCGAGGGTGCCTTCGGATCGGGAACCGGCGTCCTCGCCTCCACCGCTGCGCGAAACGGCTCGGCACTATCCTGGGGAACAAATCCGATATGGTCTGCGCCCCTGTTGTCGACCATCTTCAGCTTGTTGTCTGAGATGCCGAAGGAGATCGTGTGGCCGACACGCGGCGCGGTAAGAGCTGCCTCAACCAGGCGCACGCAGTCGGCGAAAGAAAGATACGACCACAGCATGCGGCGGTCGGCCGGCTCGGGGAAGGACGAGAAGATGCGCAGGCACGCGGTCTCGATGCCGAACTTGTCCCAGTAGAGCCGACTCAGGCTTTCGACGAAATTCTTCGAGACGCCGTAGAGGCTGTCCGGACGCACCGGCGCGTCGACGCCGATATGGGCTTCGACTTCATGGTAGCCGATGGCATGCACCGAGGAGGCATAGATGACGCGCTTCACACCGTGTTTCCGGGCGCCTTCGTAGATGTGATAGGAGCCACGGATGCTGGAATCCAGGATCGTCTGCCATGCGCATTCAAGCGGCGCGCCGCCGAAATGCACGATCGCGTCGCAGTCCTTGGTGGCCGCAACCGTCGCCTCCATGTCAGCGAGATCGAAGACCGCCTCTTCCTCGTGCGAGGCAAGGTCGCCGAACGGTTCGCGGCCCGCCAGGCGGATCGTTCTTGCCAGCGGCACCAGCCCCTTTCGCAGTTCCGAGCCGAGCCGGCCGGCGGCGCCGGTGATCAGGATGCGTTCGTAATGGGGCATGGTCTACTCCACTTGCGCGACGGCGGCGTTGATCCGCGCGATCGCTTGGGCGAGCACCTCTTCGCTGGTGGCGGTGGAGATGCGGAAATAGGGTGAAAGTCCATAGGCAGCACCCGGCACCGATGCCACGCGGCCTT
>NZ_RZQG01001241.1:0-1410 GCF_003998635.1 Mesorhizobium sp. M7D.F.Ca.US.004.03.1.1 | reverse complement strand
GCGTCCGGCAGCGACTAGATCGGCCTGCGCACGACGGACGACAGCGTGCTCAAGGCCGTCTCGCGCGTGCCGCTGTTCGGCGGCTTCCTCGGTCTCGGCCTGCTGCTTCTGGCAATGGGTTCGATGTGGTACCGCGAGGGACGGTAGGCTACTCCTCCGGCTCGGTCGTGAACATCAGCGGATAGCCCTTGGCCTTGCCGGCATCGGTGGCGCGCGTCGCCTTGGTCTCGGCGACATCCTTGGTGAAGACGGCGACGACGCAGACGCCGCGCCGGTGCGCGGTGATCATCACCCGGTGCGCCTGGTCTTCGCTGAGCTTGAACTCGCCCTTCAGCACCGTCACCACGAATTCGCGCGGTGTGAAATCGTCATTGATGAGGATGACCTTGTAGAGCTTCGGCCGTTCGACCTGCGGCTTGACCTGGACGCGCGGTTTTGTGGTGATTTCAGGCATCGGAACCGACAATTTTGCGTAAGCGACCTTGCCGCCATTCTGGCACCAGCGACAGCAGTCGTCCATTTTGATAGACGCACAAAGCCGATGTCCAGCAGGCGCGGCCATTCACCATCATGTGGGAAAGTGTCGGTTGCCGTTCAACGGCCCTCTCGGCCAAAGATGCGGCGATTTGCGCCCGCATCGGCCCGGCGTTCCAGCCATGCCGCGATCGGCCACGCGGCAACGCAGACCAGCGTCGCTCCGGTCAGCGCGATCAGCAGCCAGGTCTGTGCCGGCGTGATGTAGTCCCAATTGGTGGAAATCGCAGGCGCAAACAGCGAAGGTTCGGTGCGCCCGCTGGCCGGATCGGGCACCGGGCTGGCTGTGAACAGGATCAGCACCCTGGCAACGCCGGTGGCCACCAGGCCGCCGAGCACCATCGAACGCAAAATGGACGAAAGCCGCTTCTTCATGCGGATTGCCCTACACGGCCGGCGTTGCAAACGGGTTAAGCACAATCGAGTTGCGTGGCTGGAAGCCGCCGGTGTTCAGCTCATCGACCATGCACTTGGCAGAAGGCCGCCCCAGCCGATTTACGGCTGGAACGGCCTTGCTAGAACTGACCTCGAAGCTGATCAGGGCTTCTTCGGAGCAGCCTTCGGGGCCGCCTTCGCGGGCGCCTTCTTGACCGGGCACTTGTGCTTCTTGGTCACCTTGCAGACGGTCTTCTTGGCGACCTTCTTCGGAGCAGCCTTGGCCGGAGCGGTGGTCGTCGCGGCAGCAGCCGGGGCGGTGGTCGTCGTGGCAGCAGCCGGGGCAGCGGTCGTGGTGGCGGCTGCGTTGCCGAGAACCGGCATCGAGAAGGCGAGAGCAACGGAGAGGCCGAGAGCGGACAGGAGGGACTTTTTCATGGCTTCATTTCCTTTTTATGCGGGTCGAATTTCTGATGTCACTGAACCGGGTCGTTCGGTGTC
>NZ_RZQG01001240.1:0-1410 GCF_003998635.1 Mesorhizobium sp. M7D.F.Ca.US.004.03.1.1 | reverse complement strand
GTCCATCCCGGTGCGAATTTCCGTTTCCAGTTGAAGAGCAAAGACGATGCGATTGACGGCGCCGGCCCCTGCCTCACGGACAAGCTCGGGACTCTTCGCGTAAGCCGCTTCGGCGTCGCGCCAGCCATGCGGCCGAACCTTCTCGAAAGCGCTACGGGCATCCCTCAACTCGCGCATCTGCTCGGGACTGCCCTGCCCGTCCGCATTTCCGCTGCGGAGGATCGCGTCGATCGCGCGCGCGTGACGAACAAGCGCGTTGGTCCGATCCCTGCGCAACGCCGCTTCCGCGTCCACGGGCACATTCGAGTCGCGCGACACTCCCGTGGCGGGCGTTCTCCTTTCGGGCGTGGAGCCAGCATCTCCGATTTGCACCCTAACATCTTCCCTTTTCGGTCTTCGCCCACCTTCCTGCATGGGTTCGCCGTCTTCGGGCGAACGCAGTCCGTCCAGCAGCTCGCCGATCCTGTCGCGCAGCTTCTCCGGAACGATCCGGCGCACAATCTCGACCACACGCTGTCGGAAGGTGATGCCGCGCCGCTCGGCATAGTGTTGCGCCGGGTCGATCTGCTCGTAATCCGACGCCATGTCCTTGGCGCGGTCCCGTGACAGGGAGCGTACCAGCCGGTCCCGTGTGGCAAAGTCATCGCTGCCGTAGTGCAGATTCGTGCCATCGCGATGCCGGGACAGCGCAACGTAGCTCCCATGCGCGTCCATGCCCGGCGTCGCCAGGACATGGGTCCGGTCGACGGTCATGCCCTGCGCCTTGTGGATGGTCGCAGCATAGCCGTGATCGATGTGGGCGTAGTCCTTCAAGTCGAACCGCACCGCTCTGCCGTTGTCCGTGCGCACACTCATGCTTTGCTCGCTGACCGCTTCGATCACACCGAGCGTTCCGTTCTTGACGCCAAGGCCACGTTCGTTGCGCAGGAACATGATGCGATCGCCGCTGGCGAAGTTTCTCGGGCCGCGTTCGACAGTCACTTGCACATCGCCGCCGAGATCGCCGGCAGCGCGCAACCGCTCGCGCGCTGCCTGGTTCAGGGCGCGCACCTCGTCGTTTGTGTGGATGAGAATGATCCGGCTTGCCTCTGGATGCGCCTGCCTGTCGCGATCCCAGCGCTCGACGAGTTCAGCTCGCGCTTCGTCGCGCGTTGCAGCCTGATGCACCATGCCTTGCGCGTCGTAGGCGCCGATCGCGGCACCGATCCTGCCGGTTGCAAGATCGCGCGTGGCGTCGCGCTGCCAGTCCTGGCGCTGCCGACGCACCTCGCCGATTTCGACGCCGCCGTGTCGCTCGTGAAGTGAGCGGAATGCAGCGCCGGCTTCGATCGCCTGCAACTGCTGCGGATCGCCGACGAGGACGACTTTTGCGCCAACGTCCGCCGCATGGGAGAACACGCGCTCCAACTG
>NZ_RZQG01000123.1:0-10355 GCF_003998635.1 Mesorhizobium sp. M7D.F.Ca.US.004.03.1.1 | reverse complement strand
ATCCCAAGCCGCTGCCGGCGCCAGGCGCTGCCGCCGATGCAACCGCGCCCGCCAAGCCTGCCGATGCAGCTGCTCCGGCAAAGCCGGCTGAAGGTGCCGCTCCAGCCAAGCCGGCGACACCTGCCGCTCCAGCTGCCCCGGCCAAATAAACAAACTGTCAGCTCAACGACCTTGAAAAAGCCGGGTTCAGCCCGGCTTTTTTGTTAGGAAAAATGCATATGCGGCGACAAAGCCGCGCATGGCGGTTTTCACGAGCGCCAAATCATCTAGATTGCCCATAACGGGCATTGCGAAGAGGATAGTGCATGACGGTTGGCCGAACGCTTCTCAAGTCGTTGCTGGCGGCAGCCCTTCTGGCGGCGGGATTGCAGGCTACCCGCGCCGACGAATGGCGCACCACCTCATCGCTGATCGGCGAATCCAAATACGGCGACAATTTTCAGCACTACGACTACGTCAACCCGAACGCGCCCAAGGGCGGCACGGTGAACCGGGTGGTGATCGGCACCTACGACAACTTCAATCCTTATATCGTGCAGGGATCGCCGGCGGCCGGCCTCGTCGGGTTTGGCGGCGGCCTGCTCTATGACACGCTGCTGGAGCAGGCGACCGACGAAGGCAGCACCAGCCACCCACTGATCGCCGATGCCTACAAATATCCGGCTGACTATTCCTCCGCGACCTACCGGCTCGACCCGCGTGCGAAATGGCATGACGGCCAGCCGATCACTGTCGACGACGTGATCTGGTCGTTCCAGGTGCTGAAGGCCAACAGCCCGTTGTACAACCGCTATTTTGAGAACGTCACCGACGCGGTCGCGGTCTCCGATCGCGAGGTCGAGTTCCACTTTAATCAGAAAGGCAACAGGGAACTGCCGAAGATTCTCGGCGATCTCGTCATTCTGCCGAAGCATTGGTGGGAGGGCAACGACGCCAGCGGCAAGAAGCGCGATATCACCAAGACGACTCTGGAGCCGCCGCTGGGGTCAGCAGCCTACAAGATCGCTAGTTTCAAGCCGGGTTCCGAAATCATCTGGCAGCGTGTGCCGGACTATTGGGGCGCCAAACTGCCGGTGAAGATCGGCCGCGAGAATTTCGACAAGCAGCGTTTCAGCTATTTCCTTGACGACAACGCCGGTTGGCAGGCCTTCACCAAAGGGGGCTTCGAGGACTTCCGCGCCGAGGCACGCGCCCAGCGTTGGGCGGTCGAGTATACCTT
The DNA here is from genome assembly GCF_003998635.1 of Mesorhizobium sp. M7D.F.Ca.US.004.03.1.1. Classification (NCBI taxonomy): domain Bacteria; kingdom Pseudomonadati; phylum Pseudomonadota; class Alphaproteobacteria; order Hyphomicrobiales; family Phyllobacteriaceae; genus Mesorhizobium; species Mesorhizobium sp. M7D.F.Ca.US.004.03.1.1. The sequence goes on along the minus strand of NZ_RZQG01000123.1, from coordinate 9,136 downwards.
TCCAGCGATCAAATCCGGAGATGTCATCAAAAAGGAATTCCCCACGACCTCACCGGAACCCATGCAGGCCTATTTGATAAATACGCGCCGCCCGCTGTTCCAGGATGCGCGCGTACGCCAGGCACTCACCTACGCGTATGATTTCGAGAGCATGAACCGAACCATTTTCTTCGGCGCCTATACGCGCACGGACAGCTATTTCGAAGGCGGCGATCTGGCCTCGACCGGCCTGCCACAGGGCAAGGAGTTGGAGATACTCCAGCCGTTTCGAGACAAGTTGCCGCCTGAACTGTTCACGCAGGAATTCAAGCTGCCGGTCTACGACACGCCACAATCGGGTCGCGAGAATTTGCGCAAGGCCTACGAGCTTTTCAAGCAAGCCGGCTGGATCAATCAGGCCGGAAAGCTGGTGAATGCGAAGACCGGCGAAGTGTTCAAGATCGAGTTCCTCGGCAATGATCCCGTTGACGAGCGGGTCGCCTCGCCTTTCATCGACAATTTGCGGCGCCTGGGCATCGATGCAACGCTTCGCATTGTCGATGACAGCCAATATACGAACCGTACCCGCGCTTTCGACTTCGACATGCTGGCGCTCGCAGGTTTTCAGCAATCCAACTCACCCGGCAACGAACAGCGCGACTTTTTCAGTTCCACGGCTGCGGACAGGGCCGGGTCACGCAATTTGGCCGGCATCAAGAACCCTGTCGTCGACGCGCTGATCGACCGCGTCATCTTTGCGACCGACCGCGACGACCTGGCGGCTGCGACCCATGCCCTCGATAGGGTATTGCTTTGGAATTTCTACATGGTGCCGCAATGGCACTTGGGGAAAGTTCGGGCCGCGTACTGGAACAAGTTCGGCATGCCTGAAAAACAACCAACCTATCTCGGCGTCGATTTGGACTCCTGGTGGATCGACCCGGACAGAGAAAAGGCGCTGGCGGCCAAATACAAGGGCAGCAATTGATGGCGGCCCTGCCCCGTCGCGACTTTCTCGCCCTCGGCACGGCCGCAGTCGCGGCAACGCTGTTGCCAGGCCGAGCCTTCGCCGACACGGCGACCGGCACCAAACTGCACGGCCTGTCCGCCTTCGGCGACCTCAAATACAAACCGGACTTCACGCATTTCGACTACGTCAATCCGGACGCCCCAAAGGGCGGCCAGATGAATTTCGCGCCGCCGAACTCGACCCTCAATCAGAGCTTCCTGACCTTCAACACATTGAACTCACTGGTGCTGAAGGGGGAGGCGCCGCCGCGCACCGAACTCTGTTTCGATTCGCTGATGACAAGCGCGCTCGATGAGCCGGATGCGGTCTATGGCCTGCTTGCCGAAACCGTTACCCTGTCGCCAGACCGCAACGGTTTCCGCTTCGCGCTGCGACCGCAAGCGCGTTTCCACGACGGCTCGCCGCTGACTGCGGAAGACGTTGTCTTCGCGCTGAAGCTTTATAAGGACAAGGGCCATCCGAACCTTTCCCAGGCGTTGCGGTACATGGCCGACGCGGTTGCGGTCGATCCCGCCACCTTCGATCTCACCCTCAACGGCAAACAGTCGGCGCAAAACATCCTTGCGATCGTGGGGATGCCGATCGTCTCCAAGGCCTTTTATACGGCCAATGATTTCGATTCCTCGACGATGACACCGCCGCTTGGTTCGGGACCCTACAAGATTGGACGCGTGGCGGCCGGACAGACTGTCGAATATGACCGTGTGCCCGACTATTGGGGCCGCGATCTCCCGGTGAACCGTGGCCTCTATAATTTCGACCGTATCCGCATCGACTTCTATCTTGATCGGCAGGCCGCCTTCGAGGCCTTCAAGAAAGGCGACACGCATTTTCGCGAGGAATTCACCTCACGGGTGTGGGCGACCGGATACGACTTTCCGGCGCTGAAGGATGGCAAGGTCGTCAAACGGGAGTTTCCCGGCGAGAAGACGCCAGACATGCAGGCTGTCGCGCTGAATCAGCGTCGTCCGCAGTTCCGCGATGAGCGGGTGCGGCAGGCGATAGCCAGATGCTTCGATTTCGAATGGATGAAGCGGGCCCTGTTTTACGGCTCTTACGAGCGCTCTCAATCGAACTTCGAACGGTCGGACTACAAGGCCGAAGGCCTGCCCTCGCCTGGCGAATTAGCCCTGCTGGAGCCGTTCCGGACCGAGTTGCCGCCAGAGGTCTTTGGAGAAGCGGTAACGCAGCCCCTCTCTGACGGTTCGGGCCATGACCGCAAGCTGCTGGGCGAGGCTTCAAGATTGCTTGCGCAAGCCGGCTGGAAGCGCGCGGGCAGTTTCGTCGTCAACGACAAGGGTGAGCAGCTGCGGGTCGAAATGCTGGCGGAGGATGACGGCATCGTTCGCATCTACACCCCATGGTCCGAGAATATGAAGGCGATCGGGATCGACGCATCGATCCGGCAAATCGATTCGGCACAGTATGAACAGCGGCAGAGCGATTACGACTTCGATCTTGCCTTGCTGCATTGGTCGATCGGGGCGACGCCGACCGACGACGGCCTGGAGATGCTCTATGATTCCCGGATGGCGAAAACGCCGGGGCAGCGCAACTATCCGGGCACCGAAAGCAAAGCCATCGACGCGCTGATCGTGGCAGCCGGCAAGGCGAAAAGCCGAATTGAACTCGTCACGGCGCTTAGAGCGCTCGACCGGGTCTTGCGCGCGCGGCTGGACTGGATTCCAACATACTATCTGGCGAATCACCGCGTCGCCTATTGGGACATGTTCGGCTTTGTCGAGCAGAAGCCCGATTTCGGCTTTCCGGTCGAGACGCTGTGGTGGTTCGATAAGGGCAAGGCGGCAAAAATTGGCAAAGGCTGAGATATCGGTCCAACGAAGGCAGAAAGCCTGATGGGCGCCTATATCCTGCGCCGCATCCTTTTGATGATCCCGACCCTGTTCGGCATCATGGCGATATCCTTCGCTGTCATCCAGTTCGCCCCCGGCGGCCCGGTCGAGCAGGTCATCGCCAGGCTGACCAACCAGGGCGGCAGCGACCGCCTCGGCGGCGGCGGTGGCGACGCGGGCGGCAGCGCCAATTTCGACGTCGCCGGCGACGTCAGCTCGAAATATCGCGGCGCGCAGGGGCTCGATCCGGAATTCATCAAGAAGCTGGAGAAGCAGTTCGGCTTCGACAAGCCGCCGCTCGAACGCTTCGGCATGATGCTGTGGAACTATTCCCGCTTCGATTTCGGCGACAGCTATTTCCGCGACATTTCCGTGCTCGACCTGATCCTGGAAAAAATGCCGGTGTCGATCTCGATCGGGCTGTGGATCACGCTTCTGTCCTACCTGATCTCGATCCCGCTCGGCATCCGCAAGGCGGTCAAGGATGGCACCCCCTTCGACGTCTGGACCAGCGGCGTCGTGATCGTCGGCTATGCCATCCCTGGCTTCCTGTTCGGCATCATGCTGATGGTGCTGTTTGCCGGCGGATCCTTCTGGGACTGGTTTCCCTTGCGCGGCCTGACATCGGACAATTGGGATCAATTGTCCTGGTGGGGCAAGATCGTCGACTATTTCTGGCACATGACCTTGCCGCTGACCGCCCTGGTGCTGTCGGCCTTCGCCACCACGACGCTGCTGACCAAGAACTCGTTCCTCGAAGAAATTCGCAAGCAGTATGTGGTTACGGCGCGGGCCAAGGGCCTGTCGGAACGGCAGGTGCTCTATGGCCACGTCTTCCGCAATGCCATGCTGATCGTCATCGCCGGATTTCCCGGCGCCTTCATCTCGGCCTTCTTCACCGGCTCGCTGCTGATCGAGAACATCTTTTCCCTCGATGGCCTCGGCCTGCTCGGCTTCCGGTCGGTGGTCGAGCGCGACTATCCCGTCGTGTTCGCCAATCTCTATATCTTCTCGCTTCTGGGGCTGTTCGTCGGGCTGCTGTCCGACCTGCTCTACACCTGGGTCGATCCGCGCATCGATTTCGAGCGGAGAGACGTCTGATGTCGGAGGCTACTGCCACCGCGGAGGCTGCACCCGCGCGGATCAAGCGGCCGTTTCTGTCGCCGCTCAACAAGCGCCGCCTGCAGAACTTCAAAGCCAACCGGCGCGGCTTCTGGTCGTTGTGGATCTTCCTCGTCCTGTTCGTGCTGTCGCTGTTTGCCGAATTCATCGCCAACGACAAACCGATCATCGCTTCCTACAAGGGCGAGATCCTGTTTCCGGTACTGGTCGCCTATCCCGAGGAAAAATTCGGCGGCTTCTATGCCGTCACCGACTATCGCGATCCGGTCATCCAGGACGAGATCAACGCCAATGGCTGGATGATCTGGCCGCCGGTGCGCTACTCCTATCAGACCGTCAACAACGCTATTCCGGAAGCAGCTCCGGCCAAGCCGTCCTGGCAGTATGACGCCAAGACGCGCTGCAACCAGTATCCGCAGGGTGCGGCCGACCCGGCCTGCATCGTCGGCAACTGGAACTGGCTCGGCACCGACGACCAGGCACGCGACGTGCTGGCGCGCGTCATCTACGGCTTCCGCATTTCGGTGCTGTTTGGCCTGATCCTGACCGCCGGCTCGGCCCTGATCGGCGTCGCGGCCGGCGCCGTGCAAGGCTATTTCGGCGGTTGGGCCGATCTGCTGTTCCAGCGTTTCATCGAAATCTGGTCGGCGATCCCAGTGCTCTATCTGCTGCTCATCGTCGCTGCCATCCTGCCGCCAGGCTTCTTCATCCTGCTCGGCCTGATGCTGTTGTTCTCCTGGGTGGCGCTGGTCGGCGTGGTGCGGGCCGAGTTCCTGCGCGCCCGCAATTTCGAATATGTCAACGCGGCCCGCGCGCTCGGCGTGCCCAACCGCACCATCATGTTCCGGCACCTGTTGCCCAACGCCATGGTAGCGACCTTGACCTTCCTGCCGTTCCTGCTCTCAGGCTCGATCTCGACGCTGACCTCGCTCGACTATCTCGGCTTCGGCCTGCCGCCCGGCTCCGCCTCGCTCGGCGAACTGCTGAAGCAGGCGCAGCGCAACCTCAACGCGCCGTGGCTCGGCATTTCCGGCTTCATCGTCATCTCGCTGATGCTGTCGCTGCTGGTCTTCGTCGGCGAGGCAACGCGCGACGCCTTCGATCCGCGCAAGACGTTCCGATGAGCGAAGCGCCCCTGCTCAGCGTACAGGACCTCAGCGTCGCCTTCGGCCAGGGCGGCGGCCAGTCGCTGGCTGTGGACCACATCTCGTTCGACATCGCCAAGGGCGAGACGGTGGCGCTGGTCGGCGAATCCGGCTCCGGAAAATCAGTCTCGGCGCTGTCGGTGCTGAAGCTGCTGCCCTACCCCAGCGCCAGCCACCCCTCGGGAAAGATCCTGTTCCAGGGCGCCGACCTGCTTGCGATGAGCGAGAAGCAGTTGCGGCAGGTGCGCGGCAACAAGATCACCATGATCTTCCAGGAGCCGATGACGTCGCTCAATCCGCTGCACACGATCGAGCATCAAATCGTCGAGATCCTGAAGCTGCATCAAGGCATGGCCGACCGACCGGCCAAGGAGCGCACGCTGGCCTTGCTCAACGAGGTCGGCATCCGCGATCCGCACAAGCGCCTCGATGCCTATCCGCACCAGCTGTCAGGCGGCCAGCGCCAGCGCGTGATGATCGCCATGGCGCTGGCCAACGAGCCTGAACTTTTGATCGCCGACGAACCGACGACGGCGCTCGACGTCACCGTGCAGGCCCAGATCCTCGAACTGCTGGCCGGCTTGAAGAGCCGCAAGGGCATGTCGATGCTGTTCATCACCCATGATCTCGGCATCGTGCGCAAGATTGCCGACCGGGTCTGCGTGATGACCAAGGGCAAGATCGTCGAGACAGGCCCGACCAAGGAGATCTTCGCCAATCCGCAGCATGCCTACACAAGGCATCTGCTGGCGGCCGAGCCGAAGGGCAGACCGCCGGCCGCCAATGCCGCGGCCAAGCCTGTGATGACCGGCAAGGACATAAAGGTCTGGTTCCCGATCAAACAGGGTTTCTTCCGCCGCACCGTCGACAATGTGAAGGCGGTCGACGGCATCGATGTCACGGTGCGCGCCGGCCAGACGCTGGGCGTGGTCGGCGAATCCGGCTCCGGCAAGACGACGCTCGGCCTGGCGCTGGCGCGCATGATCTCCTCGAGCGGGACCATCCAGTTCAACGGCCGCGACATCAACCAGCTGTCCTTCAACGCCATGCGACCGCTCAGGCGCGAATTGCAGATCGTCTTCCAGGATCCGTTCGGCTCGCTCAGCCCGCGCATGTCGATCGCCGAGATCATCGAGGAAGGCCTGAAGATCCACGAGCCCAAGTTGTCGCCCGACCAGCGCGACGACAAGGTGGCGGCCGTGCTGAAGGAAGTCGGCCTCGATCCGGCGACACGCAACCGCTACCCGCACGAGTTCTCCGGCGGCCAGCGCCAGCGCGTCGCCATTGCACGCGCCATGGTGCTCAACCCGCGCTTCGTCATGCTGGACGAGCCGACATCGGCGCTCGACATGAGCGTGCAGGCGCAGGTCGTCGACCTCCTGCGCAGCCTGCAGGCCAAGCACGACCTCGCTTATCTTTTCATCAGCCATGACCTGAAAGTCATCCGCGCGCTGGCCAACGACGTCATCGTCATGCGCAATGGCAGGATCGTCGAAGCCGGCCCTTCCCAGCAGATTTTTGAAAATCCGCAAACCGACTATACTCGGGCTCTGATCTCAGCCGCCTTCAAGATAGAAACGGCGCCGGTCGGCATCGTCAGCGAGTGATTTGCGTAAAGAGGACGAGAAGATCGCAATGGAAAAAGGCCGCATCCTGCTTGCCGTCACCGGCTTTCATCCGCAGCGCTGGCGCGAACTCCTGTCGGCCGAACGCGAGGTGGTGCTGGAGCCGGACGGCGCCAGCGACCCCTCGATCACCTATGCCGTGGTGTGGAAGCAGAAGCCGAACATCCTGGCGTCACTGCCCAATCTGCGCGCCATCTTCTCGATCGGCGCCGGTGTCGACCATATCTTCGCCGATCCCGGCCTGCCCGATGTGCCGATCGTCAAGGTCGTCGCCGACAACCTCACCCAGTACATGACCGAATATGTCGTCTGGCGGGTGCTCGACCATCACCGCCAGGGCCTGCTCTACCGGTCGCAGCAGCCGAAAAAGATCTGGCACGAGCCGCAGCAAAGGCCGGCCGGTGACATTTCGGTCGGCATCATGGGTCTCGGCAGTCTCGGCCGCGCCGCGGCCTCGGTGCTGCTGTCGCTCGGCTTTGCCGTCAATGGCTGGTCGCGCAGCGACAAGGCCATGCAAGGCGTCGCGACCTATTCCGGCGAGGCCGGGCTGATTCCCTTCCTCAAGGCCACCGACATCCTGGTGGTGCTTTTGCCGCTGACGCCGGACACCAAGGGCATCATCAACTACGGCGTGCTGAAGGAATTGAGGAAACGCAACGGCCTCGGCGGCTCGGTGCTGATCAATGCCGGGCGCGGCCGCCTGCAAAAGGACGCCGACATTTTGCGGGCGCTGGATGACGGCACACTGAAGGAGGCAAGCCTCGACGTGTTCGAGGTCGAACCGCTGCCGAAGACCAGCCCGCTGTGGGGGCATCCAAAAGTGTTCGTGACGCCGCACGCGGCGGCGACCTCCGACCCTGTCCATTTGGCGCCAATCATGCTGCGCCAGATGGACGCCTTCGAGCGCGGCGAAAAGCTCGACAATCTGGTGGACCGCAAAGCCGGATATTAACCAGGCAGAGCGAGCTTCTTCTGCTTGTCCGGATGGCCGCAGTCGCGGCGATCAATCGACCGGTTCATGGCATCGATCTCGCCGCTCGCCTTGTCGGTGTCGCGCTTGGCCTTGGAGCGCATGTCCGGCGTGAACGGGCCGAAGCCCATGGCCGGATTGGAGAAGGTCGGCTTGGCCTTCGCCGAAAGGTTGTATTGCTGCGCCAAGCCGTTGCGCTGCGCCAGCAACTGGTCGCACGGCACGCTGTCATACTGCAGGGAAGACTGGATGTTGGCGTCCTGCCGTTCGGCCATCGAGGTGCCGCCGACGCAGCCGGCGGTCAGCAGGCAAGATGCCAAGATCATCATGTTCCAGCGCATCGACTATGCTCCTCCTGATATCCCGCCCTGATGCGACCAGTCGCGCATGCAAATCGGACTTTTTCGCAGCACGGATGTCCGCAAGGCCACAAGAGACTGCAGCCTCAAGCCGCCGGCAGCCTGCCTGCCACAACGACCAGCCCGTTGACGGGTTCCCGCCGGTCCTGCCGGATCACGGTTGTTTCCAGCGACAGGACCGAAAATCCGTTGGCAGCCAGGACGTCGCGCACATAGTGTTGCGCATGCGCGTAGCGGCGCGATGGCTGCAGGACAAAATCGCCACTGCCGGCCAGCTTCTCGACGGAAAAGGCGAACAGGCCATCCCTTGCCAGCAAGCCGGCAATCGTCTTCACAACGCCGTCCAGCGCGCCGACATAGATGAAGACATCGGCCACCGTCACCAGATCGGCTTTCGGGCCGGCATAGGAAAAATCCCGCAGATCAGCCTTATCAAGGAAATCATAAACGCTCTTGGCCCGCGCCTGCTTCAGCATCCTGGCCGAAATGTCATACCCCTCCAGCCGATCGGCGATTGGCCGCAGCCTCTGCCCCATCAGGCCGGTGCCGCAGCCGAGGTCCAGCGCCAGCGCGAAGCGCCCCGGCCTTGCCGTTCGAATGGCCTGATCGAGCAACTCAGGCAGCCGGTAGCCCAGTCTGTCGACCAGTGATTCATCGAAGCTCTCGGCATAATGGTCGAACAGGGTCTCGACGAAGGCGCTGGGCAGCGCATCGAGCGCCGGCGCCTTGCCGATCAATTGCAGGTTCAGTGCAGCGCCTTGATGATCCGATGGATCGAGTTGCAGCGACATCGTCCAGGCCTGCGCAGCCAGATCCGGCGCGCCCGCCGCCTGCTGTATCTCGCCGAGGCGAAACCAGCCCATCGCCCATTGCGGTGTCATCCCCAGCGCACCGAGCAGCAATTCCGCCGCTGCCGCATGATCGCCGTCCGCATGCAGCATCTCGGCATAGTCGGCACGGCGATCGGCGTTCAAGTCGCCGGACGAGGCCTGAAGCGGTTTCATGGCGATGGGTCCTGCCGGCGGATCGAGCCGGCGGTGCTGTATGCGGGAG
>NZ_RZQG01001239.1:0-1415 GCF_003998635.1 Mesorhizobium sp. M7D.F.Ca.US.004.03.1.1 | reverse complement strand
CTGTTGAGCCGGCGCCGACATCGACGGTGATGCTGCCGGAAATCCTGACATCCGTATCGCCGATCTTGAACTGACCATTGCCGTTGCTGGGAAACGCGTCGTCGGGTTTGGGAGCCGGCTTGGCGATACGATAGTCGCCGGTCACGCCGGGCAGGGCGCCTTTCTGCGCTGGCGAACTGTCCTCTGCAAAAGCCGCGCCGCTCACAAGGCCGGCAAAAGCGAGCACCACGACGGCGATGACGCGGCGCGATGGTCTGGACGGATAAGTGTCGGTCATCGCAAGACTATAGTGACGTGCCGGCGATGGGACCAGACCAGCGTCGTCAAATCTTCGACAACCGGCAGGAGCCAGGATCAGGGGCTTGGCTTCATGCCGCCTTTTTTCGCGTGTCGAAAACATGGTCGACGATGCCCCATGCCTGTGCCTCCCGGGCGGTCATGAAGTGGTCGCGATCCAGCGTGCGCTCGACCTCTTCATAGGTGCGGCCGCAATGTTGCGCGTAGAGTTCGGCCATGTGCCGTTTCGTCCGGCCGATGCGCTCGGCATGACGCTGGATGTCGGAGGCCTGGCCCTGGAAGCCGCCCAGCGGCTGATGCAGCAGGATGGTGGCGTTCGGCAGCGAGATACGACGCCCCGGTGTGCCTGCCATCAGCAGGAAAGAAGCCATCGAGGCGGCAAAGCCCATGCACACGGTGGATACCGGGCAACTGATATATTGCATCGTGTCGTAGATGGCGAAGCCGCTGGTCACCACGCCGCCCGGCGAGTTGATGTAGAGCGAGATCTCCTTGTCGGGATTGTCGGATTCCAGCGACAGCAGCTGTGCGCAGACCAGTGCCGAGATGTCGTCGTTGATCTCGCCATTGATGAAGACGATGCGCTCGCGCAGCAGCCGTGAAAAGATGTCGAAGGCACGTTCGCCGCGGCTCGATTGCTCGATCACCATCGGCACCAGACTGGCAAGGCCGCTCATTGTATGTCTCCGTTGTTGTCGCTCAGGCTGCACGCAGCAAGAGGCGAGGCATGTTTGCGGCGATTGGCTTGCGTGAACTGTCAAGTGAAAGCCGGCAGCCGGCGCCGGCCATGGCAATTGCGGGCATTGCCGTCCGGGCGAAGCCATCATGGACGATGCGCAGATGCGTGCCGCCGGAAACCGTGCGGGCGAGTGTGAAGGTGACAATGCTGTCCAATGGGCTGTCGAGCGGGGCCTGCCGCGCCGCGCCGCCTGGCTGCGAGCGCTCCCGCCAGGAATAGCGCAACAGCCGTTCGGGCTCGGCGTCGAGGATTTCGCATTCGATCGGCGCATTCGGACCGGCGAAGGCAAAACGATTGCCGATCTCGGGTCTGATGTCGTTCGGCATCATCCAGGCGGCGAGCAGCTCCGGAACGGTCAGGGCCCGCCAGACCTTTTCTG
>NZ_RZQG01001238.1:0-1415 GCF_003998635.1 Mesorhizobium sp. M7D.F.Ca.US.004.03.1.1 | reverse complement strand
TTGTGCGTGGCGTTGATGATCATGCCCGCCGCGCCCGCCGCCTCGGCTGCCGTGATGCCAGCTGGAGCATCCTCGAACACGAGGCAGTCGCGCGCATCGAAGCCGAGCCGTTCCGCGCCAAGCCGGAAGCAATCGGGCGCCGGCTTGCCGCGGGAGACATCTTCCGCCGCGACGATGACGGCCGGGACAGGGATGCCGGCAGCCTGCATGCGCAACAGCGCCAGTTCGCGCGGCGCGGAGGTGACGATCGCCCAGCGCTCGGGGGGCAGCGAATTGAGAAACGCGGCTGCGCCGGCGATCTGGAGAATGCCATCCAGATCGGCCGCCTCGGCCTTCAGCAGCAGGTCGGCCTCGTGCGCCGGGTCGACGCCTGGAAGTGCCAGGCCGGTGATGGTCTCGATCGCCCGTACGCCGTGGATCGTCGGCAGGAAGGCGGCGACGTCGAGGCCCTGGCGGCGTGCCCAATCGCTCCACACCCGTTCCGCTGAGGCGATGGAATTGATGAGCGTGCCGTCCATATCGAAGAGGAAGGCCGCGAATTTTCTGCCTGAATACATGATTTTCCTTGAGTCCGGGGGAGCGCTTGTGGCGTTCCTGAACCTAACGTCTCGGCCACGGCAGGGGAAGACACGGGCCGGGCTTTTCGATCGGCCCAGGGAACCATGGCCAGTCTCTTCGCGTTTGAGCAAAACTGTTTTCCACGACGACCGAAGGGGGACTGCGATGCTGATCCGGCTCGGCTACGAAATCGCCATTGAATGCACCGAGGCCACCCCCGTGATTTCGTTGCTCGAAGTCCACAAGGACCGCCAGGCCGACATCAAGCGGCAGACGCGCGTGCTGACCTCGCCTTCGGTGCCAACCAAGCTCTACCACGATCTGCATGGCAATGCCTGCCGCCGCTTCACGGCGCCCGCCGGTGGTTTTCGTATCCTGTATGACGCGGTCGTCGAGGACAGCGGCGAAACGGACGAGGTCAACACGCTGGCCAGTGAAGTGCCGGTGGCGGACCTGCCCGACGAGGTGCTTTTCTATCTCCTGGGCAGCCGCTATTGCGAGACGGATCATCTGAGCGGCCTGGCCTGGCAGCTCTTCGGCCATCTTCCGCCCGGCTGGGCGCGCGTGCAGGCGATCGTCGACTATGTCCACAACCGGCTGTCGTTCGGCTATGGCTATGCACGGTCGACCCGCACCGCAGCGCAGGCGCATGAGGAGCGGGTCGGCGTCTGTCGCGACTTTGCCCATCTGGCGATCACGCTGTGCCGCTGCATGAACATTCCCGCGCGCTATGTGAACGGCTATCTCGGTGATATCGGCGTGCCGGTCGATCCGGCGCCGATGGATTTCTCGGCTTGGCTGGAAGTGTTCCTCGACGGCAAATGGTACACGTTCGATGCCCGCCACAACACGCCGAG
>NZ_RZQG01001237.1:0-1415 GCF_003998635.1 Mesorhizobium sp. M7D.F.Ca.US.004.03.1.1 | reverse complement strand
GGCTCGTTCCACGGCTGGCGCTGAGTTGGGAGGGTGCTGCCGACGGGCTCTCAGTGACGTTCAAACTGCGCGACGGCGTCAAATGGCATGACGGCAAACCGTTCACCTCGGCCGACGTCGCCTTCTCGGCGCTGCAGATCTGGAAGCCGCTGCAGAATCTCGGCCGCACCGTGTTCAAGGATCTGGCCAGCGTCGACACCCCGGACGATCTCACCGCCGTGTTCAAGTTCGCCAAGCCGACGCCCTTCCAGCTGATCCGCAACGCGCTGCCGGCGCTAAGCAGCGTGGTGCCGAAGCACATCTACGAGGTGGGCAAGATCGAGGACAACCCGGCCAACAACGCGCCCATCGGCACCGGGCCGTTCAAATTCGGCGAGTACAAGGCCGGCCAGTATTACCGGCTGACGAAGAACACGGATTACTGGGGCAAGGACGAGCCCTATCTCGACGAGATCATCTATCAGGTGCTGCCGGATCGCACGTCCGCGGCGAGCGCGCTGGAGGCTGAAGAGATCCAGCTCGCAGCCTTCTCCGCCGTGCCGCTGGCCGACCTCGACCGCATCTCGAAAGTGCCGGGGCTGAAGGTGATCTCCAAGGGTTACGAAGGGCTGACCTATCAGCTCGTCGTCGAGATCAACCATCGCCGCAAGGAGCTGGCCGACGTGAAAGTGCGGCAGGCGATCGCGCACGCCATCGACAAGGATTTCGTCGTCAAGACGGTGTTCCTCGGCTATGCCGCGACAGCCACCGGTCCGGTGCCGAAGAACGATCCGCAATTCTACACGGCCGACGTGCCGACCTATGCCTTCGACGTCGCCAAGGCCAACGCGCTGCTCGACGAGGCCGGCTACAAGAAAGGTGCCGATGGCAACCGATTCTCGCTAAAACTGCTGCCGGCGCCCTATTTCAACGAGACCAAGCAGTTCGGCGACTATCTGCGCCAGGCGCTCGCCGCCATCGGCATCGACGCTCAGTTGGTCAACAACGACTCGGCCGCGCACATCAAGGCGGTCTACACCGACCATGCCTTCGACCTCGCGGTCGGCCCGCCGGTGTTCCGCGGCGACCCGGCGATCTCCACCACCATTCTGGTGCAGAGCGGCATTCCGGACGGCGTGCCGTTCTCCAACCAGGGCGGCTACAAGAACGACGCGCTCGATGCGCTGATCGCTAAGGCATCGGAGACGCTCGACACCACTGCCCGCACCGACCTCTACAAGGAGTTCCAGAAGGAGGTGGCCACCGACCTGCCGCTGATCAACGTCGCCGAATGGAGTTTTATCAGCGTTGCCCGCGACACGGTCGGCAACATCGCCAACAACCCGCGCTGGGCGGTGTCTAACTGGGCGGATACGTATCTGGCGGGTTGACCGCCAGACTTGCAGATCAGCGGTCCGGGTGCTCAGGTTCGACAA
>NZ_RZQG01001236.1:0-1416 GCF_003998635.1 Mesorhizobium sp. M7D.F.Ca.US.004.03.1.1 | reverse complement strand
ACCAATCAACCCGGCGACGACCCGCGCCGGCGCATCACATTGAACGACAGCAGCGGCGCATTGTTGATCGCCCCGTTCGGGACAGCGGCGAAGCGGCTGGCGATTGGCGAAGGAAAAACCCCGCCGAGCTTGATGCGCGCCGCGCTCGCCGCCGAGCCGGCGTTGTGGCAGGCCGGGGAATGCCTTGGTTTGCCTGGACATGGAACGACGTCCGCGATGGTTGAAGTGCGGCCGGTCGTTGCGCCCTTTGCCCGCTTCCTACCGTCCTTCGATCTGGCGCCGGCGCGGGTCGTCGCCGGGTTGATTGGTGCGGCCCTGGTGCCGCCCTTGCCTTTCAGCGGCCACAGTGCCGGTTGATGGTTGCGCGAAAGCTTAACCCAGACATGCTGTTATGCTTGGCAAGGGGAGGCGCTCTCCCTATGTTAGGCGCAAGTTTCCTCTCATGACGCGTGTCCGCCCGGCGGACGCCAACGGGACAATTGATGAATCCGAACTATCGCAACCTCGCGCTTTGGGCGATCATAGCGGTCCTGCTCATCGCCCTGTTCAATCTGTTCCAGACGCCGCAGACGCGGGGGGCTTCCAGCGATGTGCCATATTCGCAGTTCCTGCAGGATGTCGCGGCGGGCCGGGTCAAGACAGTGACCATCGCAGGCGCTCGCATCAGCGGCACCTACACCGACAATGCCAGCGGCTTCCAGACCTATTCGCCCGGCGACCCTTCACTGGTCTCGCGGCTGCAGGACAAGAACGTCACCATCAACGCGCGGCCTGAAACAGACGGTTCCAATTCGCTGTTCGGCTACTTGATCTCGTGGCTGCCGATGATCCTCATCCTTGGCGTCTGGATATTCTTCATGCGCCAGATGCAGTCCGGGTCCGGGCGCGCCATGGGCTTCGGCAAGTCCAAGGCCAAGCTGCTCACCGAAGCGCATGGCCGCGTCACTTTCCAGGACGTTGCCGGCGTCGACGAAGCCAAGGAAGATCTGGAAGAGATCGTCGAGTTCCTACGCGATCCGCAGAAGTTCCAGCGGCTCGGCGGCAAGATCCCGCGCGGCGTGCTGCTTGTCGGTCCTCCGGGAACCGGCAAGACGCTGCTCGCCCGTTCGGTTGCCGGCGAAGCCAATGTGCCGTTCTTCACCATTTCCGGTTCGGACTTCGTCGAGATGTTCGTCGGCGTCGGTGCAAGCCGTGTTCGTGACATGTTCGACCAGGCCAAGAAGAACGCGCCCTGCATCATCTTCATCGATGAAATCGACGCTGTCGGCCGTCATCGCGGCGCCGGCCTCGGCGGCGGCAATGACGAACGCGAGCAGACGTTGAATCAGTTGCTGGTCGAGATGGATGGCTTCGAATCCAACGAAAGCATCATCCTGATCGCTGCCACGAACCGGCCCGACGTGCTCGATCCTGCAC
>NZ_RZQG01001235.1:0-1422 GCF_003998635.1 Mesorhizobium sp. M7D.F.Ca.US.004.03.1.1 | reverse complement strand
CGCCCTCGATGGCGCCACCAGGCGCCGGCACTTCGTTGACCGCAATGACCGGCTCGCCGGTGCGCCGGTCGAGCACATAGAGGTCGCCCTGCTTGGTCGGCCCGACCAGCGCCGGCACCACGGTGCCGTCGGGTTTGGTGATGTCGATCAGGCTCGGCTGCGCCGGCACGTCCATGTCCCAGAGGTCATGGTGCACGGTCTGCCGCACCCAGCGCAATTGCCCGGTGTTGAGGTCGAGCGCGGTGATCGACGACGAGAACTTCTCGACATTGGCGCTGCGCCCCGCGCCGAGCTGATCCGGCGTCTGGTTGCCGAGCGGCACATAGAGCAGGCCGAGCTTCTCGTCGGCGCTCGGCGTCGACCACATGTTGGGTGAGTTGGCGGTATAGGTCTGGCCGGCCGCCAACGGCGTCGTCTGGTCCGGATTGCCGGAATCCCAGTTCCATAGCAGCTTGCCGGTGCCGACATCGTAGGCGCGGATGACGCCCGACGGCTCCTGCGTCGAATAATTGTCGTTGACCGCGCCGCCGACGATGATCTTGCCGCCTGATATCAGCGGCGCAGAAGTCGAGTAATAATAGCCAGACTTCGGATAGGGCATGTTGGTCAGAAGGTTCAGCGTGCCGCCTTCTGCGAAAGCCGGACAGACCTGCCCGTTGGCGGCGTCGAGCGCGATCAGCCGCGCATCCGAGGTCGGCAGGTAGACGCGGGCAGCACAGGGCTGGCCGGCGGCGATGGCCGCATCGGCATAATAGGACACGCCGCGACAGGTCTGGTGCTGGCGGTCCTTGTCGAGCTTGATCTTGGGATCGTAGCGCCATTTCTCCTTGCCGCTAGCCGCGTCGATAGCGATGGCGAAATTGTGCGGCGTGCAGATGTAAAGCGTGTCGCCGATCTTCAGCGGCGTCACCTGATAGGTGGTCTCGCCGATATCGTCAGGCCCCTTCACGTCGCCGGTGCGGTAGGTCCACGCCGGCTGCAGCTTGGCGACATTGTCCGGCGTGATCTGGTCGAGCGGCGAATAGCGCTGGCCGAACTGCGTGCGGCCGTAATAGTGCCACTCGCCGGCCGGCACGTCGTTACCGAGGTTGGCGTTGGGGATCACCTTGTCGGTGTCGAGTTCTCCAGCGATGTCCTTCGGATCTGCTGTCATCGAATAACCGGCAACGGCAAGCGATGCCAGCACGGCAAGGATGAGCGGCGCGCGCGCATCAGGGCCGGCAAGGCCCCGCCTCGCCCACGGCGTCAGCAGCCACAGCGCCACCAGCACGATGATGCCGCCGCGCGGCCCGAGTTCCCACCAGTCGAAGCCGGTTTCCCAGACCGCCCAGGCCAGCGTGCCAAGCACGATCGCCGCGTAGAGCCACAGGGCGGTCGATCTGCGCCGGTAGAGCAGCCAGGCGGCAATCAGGAAGGCGAAAC
>NZ_RZQG01001234.1:0-1425 GCF_003998635.1 Mesorhizobium sp. M7D.F.Ca.US.004.03.1.1 | reverse complement strand
GACAGGATTCGCCCGATGGTCGCACCGGGCCGAACCCCGCTACTGCGGCGTTTCTGTTCTGAAGAGAACCGAGCCTAAAGCTGCCAATCTCCGCCTCGTGGGGGAGATTGGCTATCTTCGGGCGTCTCCGCTCAAATCCCCGAGCCGTCCAGCTGCTGGGCGTCTTCGCCTTCCCAAGGCGCCGGCATGGACGCGCGGCTGAGGTTGGCCGTCGGCAGCGGCATCCAGCACTTCAGTTCCGGCTCGGCATATTCGATGACGCGCCCAGGCGAGGAGTCCGACGCGCGCCAGCCTTCCGAGGCGAACTGGTCGGCGCGCGACCAATAGGCGAGGTCGACTTCCGCCGGCCCCTGTTCGGACGGGCGCACCGTGACCAGGATGCGGCTGCCATCCCTCGGCGCCGTCGACATATGGCGCCACCGTTCGGGCTCGTCCATCGCAATTCCTCCTCGCACCTGTTCGTCGGGTGGAGTGTCGCCTTGCGGTCCGAAGGGGTCAACCCAAAGTTTGCGCCGGTGAGCGGCTCTGTACGATGTCAGAACTTGGCGGGATCAGGCGAAGTTGGCGACCGACGTATACTTTGGGGAGTTGGGGTACTTGAAGACGTCGGCCGCCAGGGTGGGGTTGGGACGCACCACGTTGGGGACGCGATGCAAGGTCAGGCTAGGCGCTTGCCTGACATCTGCAATCGGAACGCCGGCCCATGGTGAACGACTGGTTACTATCCACAGGGGTTTACCCGACAGGCCAGTGTCAGGACAGCTGTGCGCAACGCGGAACTGCCGGCCATGCGCGCTCGACGGGCTGTGACCCAGTTGATAAGCCCGTCTGCGAAAGGAGCGCCTGAGTCGAGATGACCGTTGCGATCGAGATGGGACACACGACCGCAGGCGCCCCGGCGAAGCTGGATCTCGAGGAATTGCTGGCGACCCGGCTTTTGGTGCAGGGCAATTCGGGCTCCGGCAAGTCGCATCTGCTGCGGCGCCTGCTGGAGCAGAGCGCGCCCTGGGTGCAGCAGACCATCATCGACCCCGAAGGCGACTTCGTGTCGCTTGGCGATCGTTACGGCCATCTGGTGATCGATGCCGAGCAACATACCGAGCGCGGCCTGCAGGCGGCCGGCGAGCGGGCGCGCATCCATCGCGTCTCCACGGTGCTCAATCTCGAAGGGCTCGATGCCGAGAACCAGATGCGGCGCGCTGCTGCCTTCCTCGGCGGGCTGTTCGAGGTCGCCCGCGACCACTGGTACCCGATGCTGGTGGTGGTGGACGAGGCGCAGCTGTTCGCGCCGGCGGTGGCGGGCGAGGTTTCCGACGAAGCGCGCAAACTTTCGCTCGGCGCCATGACCAATTTGATGTGCCGTGGCCGCAAACGCGGGCTGGCCGGCATCATCGCCACCCAGCGGCTGGCCAAGCTCGCCAAGAA
>NZ_RZQG01001233.1:0-1426 GCF_003998635.1 Mesorhizobium sp. M7D.F.Ca.US.004.03.1.1 | reverse complement strand
GGTCAAGGCGATGCTGACGGAACTGCCGCTGGATGAGTTGGAGGCCTTCTTCGACGACAATCTGATGGCGCCGGCGCAGGGCTTGCCGATGCGGGCGCTTTTGCAGGCCTTTGCCGACGACCGTTCGATTCCATTGTAGTAGCCTCATCATGGTCAACCTGCCCCGCGATCGTATGGATCAAGTCGTCAAACGTTTCGAGATGCTCGAAGCGCAGATGTCGGCTGGCCCGGCGCCGGACGCCTATGTGCGGATGGCGTCCGAATATGCCGAAATCCAGGACATGGTGGCCAAGGTCAGGGCACTGCGCCTGGCCGAGCATGAGCAGGCCGACCTCGAAGCCATGCTTGCCGACAAGGGCACCGACGCCGAGATGCGGGCGCTCGCCGAGGCCGACCTGCCGGAGGTCGAGGAACGCATCGAGGCGCTGCAGAAGGACATCCAGATCCTGCTGTTGCCCAAGGATGCCGCCGACGACAAGAACGCCATTCTCGAAATCCGCGCCGGCACCGGTGGTGATGAGGCGGCCCTTTTTGCCGGTGACCTTTTTCGCATGTATGAACGCTACGCTGCCGAACGCGGCTGGCGTTTCGAGACGGCCTCAGCCAGCGATGGCGATGCCGGCGGCTACAAGGAAATCATCGCCACGGTGTCGGGCAAGGGCGTCTTTGCGCATCTGAAATTCGAATCGGGCGTGCACCGCGTGCAGCGCGTGCCGGCGACCGAAGCGAGCGGGCGCATCCACACGTCGGCGGCAACCGTCGCGGTGCTGCCCGAAGCCGAAGAGGTCGACATCGACATCAGGGCCGAAGACATCCGCATCGATACGATGCGCGCCTCGGGTTCGGGCGGCCAGCACGTCAACACCACCGATTCGGCTGTCCGCATCACCCATTTGCCGACCGGCATCATGGTGGTGCAGGCGGAAAAGTCACAGCACCAGAACCGCGCCAAGGCGATGCAGATCCTGCGGGCCCGGCTCTATGACCTGGAACGCGGCAAGGCGGACGAAGAGCGCTCGGAATCGCGCAAGTCACAGGTCGGTTCCGGTGACCGCTCGGAACGCATCCGGACCTATAATTTTCCTCAAGGCCGCGTCACCGACCACCGCATCAACCTGACGCTCTACAAGCTCGACAGGGTGATGATGGGCGAACTCGACGAAATCATCAACGCGCTGATCGCCGATCATCAGTCGAAGCTGCTCGCCGATATCGGCATCGATGGCTGATCAACTGCCCGAGACGCTGGGGCAGTCGCTGCGGGAAGCGCAGGCTCGGCTTGCCGCCGCCGCTGTCGATGATCCGGCCCTCGATGCGAGGCTGATCGTCGAGCATTTCTCCGGCACGACACGCACGCAAGCCATCGCGGACCCCGAACGCAAGGTCGACGCTGGCATTGTTGCCGAAATCGATGCCGCCTTAAGAC
>NZ_RZQG01001232.1:0-1427 GCF_003998635.1 Mesorhizobium sp. M7D.F.Ca.US.004.03.1.1 | reverse complement strand
ACAAGCACCATCGCCAATGGCATGGCCGCGCCAACCGAAAATGCAGCCGCAGACGTCAGCGCGGCTTGGATCGGTCTGGCCGTCGTCACCTCCGAAATACCGAGTTCGTCACGAGCGTGGGCGCCAAGCGCGTCCTTCGCCATCAATTGGTCGGCGACCTGCAACGCCAGCGTTGGCTCGACGCCACGTTTGACATAGATCTCCGCAAGTTCCTGTCGCTCGAAATCTGGCTGCGTCGCCAGCTCCCCTTTCTCGCGCGCAAGGTCGGCTTGTTCGGTATCGGACTGCGAACTGACCGAGACATACTCGCCGGCCGCCATCGACATCGCGCCGGCGACCAGTCCGGCTACGCCGGCAACCAAAACGTTGGAGGCCGCGGCGTTGGCTGCCGCCACGCCAACGATGAGGCTAGCCGTCGACACAATGCCGTCATTGGCGCCAAGCACTGCGGCGCGCAGCCAGCCGACGCGGGATACAAGATGGTTTTCATTGTGCAGGCGGCTCATGACATCACGGCGCGCGCCGTCCGGCAGGTCGCAGCATCCTGACCAGCACATCCGATTTCACATAGAAATGTTGCCATAGCGCCGCGGCGGCATGGAGGCCGACGACAACGATGATCACCGGCTTGGCGAGTTCATGAATCTCCCCCATCGCTCGAAAGCTGAAGTACCATGCCAGCGCCCCGGTAATCGGCATCCCGAAAATGAACAGATAGAGCAGGAAATGGGTGGCAGCGGCAATCCGCTTCAGCAGGACGCTTTCTTCGGGCGGCGCCGGCACACCATCCCGTAGACGGACTGCAATTCGCCAGATCGCCAGCACCAGAACGACCAAACCGACATAGACATGAATGTTCGCGTTGAAGATGTCGCCAGCTGCCGGCTCTGTGCCGCGCGAGAACGCCTGGTAAGCCGGCTTGATGTCCTCACCGATTACAACCTGCAGGACGATCAACACCGCGATAGTCCAATGCAGCAATATCTGGCTTCCGGTGTATCTCGCCGGCTCGTTGGCAACAGTCATAGGCAGCTACCTCGTTTGAGAGAACCTTCCTACCTCGCTGCTTATGCGACAATCTTGATCTAGGACAAGTCAATTTGCCGTCCCCTTGAGCTTTCACCGGCCCCGCGCAGCTCGACCTCGGCTGACAGCCAGTTGTCAGCTTGGTCGTGGGATATTGCATCTGAAGCGAACCAGATGGATCGCCTCTGCAAGGTTCAATGTGGAAACACAATTCCGATGAAACAGATTGCCCTGTCACTTTTGGTGATCGCCGGCTCCGGCGCTTATGTCTGGGATCAGGCCGGCATACGGCCCGCCGGCGACATGCTTGGTTCGGCGCTGCCGGCAGACGCGACAGAGGTGCCCGCCGCATCCGCGTCGATGTTTCGGACCCTACCGGCGCCCTCACCCCAGTTCAGAAC
>NZ_RZQG01001231.1:0-1433 GCF_003998635.1 Mesorhizobium sp. M7D.F.Ca.US.004.03.1.1 | reverse complement strand
CGCGGTATTGCTTGCCGTCCCAGGTGCCGACAGGCGGCTTCAGATAGTTGACCAGATCGTCGAAATCGATCTGGCTCTTGACCCAGTCGGGCATTTCCGACGTCAGGCCCTTGCCGCAGACATCGCCTTCGAACGGTGCACCCATTTCGATGATGTCGAAATCGACGGTGCCGGTGGCGATCGACTGCTGCAGGCGGGCGTTGTAGTCGGCCTGCGCCAGGTCGATCCAGTTGATCTTGGCGCCGGTATAGGTCTCCCATGGCTTCAGGAAGCCACGGAACAGCACATTGTGCAGGTTCTGGTTGTTGAGACCCATGAAGGTCAGCTCGACGCCGGCGAATTCGCCTTCCTTGACGTTGGCCTTGGTCGCCTCGAGGCAGAGTTCACCGACCTTCTGGAAATCGGCATCCGTCGGCTGGCCCTTGCCGACGCCGGGGATCTGCAGGATCTTGGAGCGCAACTCGCTCGCCGCGGAAGCCGGGCGCGTCAAGGCGCCAAGCCCGGCGCCGGATGCGGCGGCGATCGCGGCCATGCTGGCCGCACCCTTCAATATGTCGCGCCGTGTGGCGCCGGCACGGACAAGTTTATCGTAAAGACCTGTTCTCATGACTATTCCTCCCAGAACATCAGCGTGAATGGATATGACCAACCTTGTCGGACGCTGGAGCGCCAACGGTTCTCCCGGCTCGGAAACGAACTGCGCAGGACCCCACCTGCTCGATTGAAGTTCCGATTTTGCGCATCGGGTAACCGGCATTCGGACCAGCGTCCGCCACTATTCTCACAACCAAACGCCGTGTCAACGAGAACAGGTTTTTATCTATAAGAGACTGACTTGCCCTGACCGGTCGCGTTGGTTAGCTTCTGCGCCTACGGCCAGTGGGAGCCGGAAGGGGAGTATATGGCTCAAGTCGCGATCAGCAAGGTGGCCAAGGCGTTCGGAACGGTCAAGGTTCTGCACGAAGTCAGCGTCGACATCGCCGACGGACAGTTCGTGGTGCTGGTTGGCCCTTCGGGTTGCGGCAAGTCCACGCTGCTCAGGATGGTGGCCGGGCTGGAGACCGTCTCCGCCGGCACGATCGCCATTGGCGACCGCGTCGTCAACCATTTGCCGCCGGCCAAGCGCGACATTGCCATGGTGTTCCAGAACTATGCGCTCTATCCGCACAAGACCGTCGAGCAGAACATGGCCTTTGCGCTCAAGCTGCGGAAAACCGATCCGGCCGAGGTGGCCCAGCGGGTCAAGCGCGCCGCCGACATCCTCGATCTAAATCCCTATCTGAAGCGCTATCCCAGGCAGCTTTCCGGCGGCCAGCGCCAGCGCGTCGCCATGGGCCGCGCGATCGTGCGCAATCCGCAGGTGTTCCTGTTCGACGAGCCGCTCTCCAATCTCGACGCCAAGCTGCGCGTGCAGATGCGCACCGAGATCAAGG
>NZ_RZQG01001230.1:0-1434 GCF_003998635.1 Mesorhizobium sp. M7D.F.Ca.US.004.03.1.1 | reverse complement strand
GCCAATAGGCGACGCTGCCGATATCCTCCTCCTGATCCCGCCAAACGACCACCAGGCGAGGGTCACCCATTACGTCGGCCGCGTGATTGAAAAGGCCGTAGAGCCATGACAGTCGATCGCCAGTAATTGCATCGAACGGCCAATGGGCAAGCTGCGTCAGACGCTGGCGGTGGTGCTCACGATAAGCGCCGAAATAGCCGAGCATAACGGCCGCAACCATGAAATAAGTCGCACGCATGATAAATACATTAAGTTCGGACGGACCGCCGTTCTCCAGATCGGGCACACCGATAATGACCAGAACGACCTGCAGAACGACAGCGCCCAAGAAAGCTCCCCTCAGTCCCCAGCGCAGGGTCATGGCAAGTAAGATAAAAGGCAGGAAGGAAAAGAACGGACTTGTGAGTTCGTCCGTCAAAAAAGCGAGACAGCCAAGTATTACGGCATCGATGAGGTGAACGAGGAGGTGGACTGGGCTGCCAAGAGACTTCCGAAACGGAAATACCACCAAAAGCAGGGAAAGGACCATGTAGAGGCCAAGAACCACCTGCGATTCAAACAAAAACGACGCTGGGTCGGTGGGATCAAGATAGATCGCCAGGACAGCGAATAGCGCGGTGACCAAGCGGCCGATGTTGATCAACGCTTCGGGATCTGATGCCAGCAGGAAGTTTCTGGCCGATCTCCCAATCCTCATTGGACGAACGGCCAAGCCGGCGCGCTTCGTCTGAGTAACAAAGCCAAAATCGAGGCTTGCCATGCAAACTCCTTGTCGAAGTACCGTGCATCGCGGCCGGGGGGGCGACCGTCAATAAGCGTGCAAGCGAGTTTGGCATCACTGCGCAAGCTATTGCATCACCTCCGGCGCGAACGGAACGAACACGCCGATGCAGGAACTGGACAAGGAAGAATAAGGCACCCACGGAGTCGTTGCACCATACCAATATGTGGTAGTCCGCTATTCAATCAGCACGAGTCGCTTTGCGGTCACTACTATTGTTCTCGCAATCGCGACCTTCAGCGTGGTGGGCGGCAATGTCTGCTTTCAGGCAGCGGTAAAGCTGATATCTACGGCTGATAAGAGGCGCAAAGCGGTCGTTCAAGCCGCGCCCTACTCCGTCTCCAGCTTCCCTTTCAACTGCGCCCGTGCGTCGCGGATCGAGGCGGCATAGGTCACCAGCGGACGCTTGACGCCATGATTGATCAGCATGCGCCGTATCTGGGGCGCGGCACCCGATATGATGAAGCGGACACCGGCGCGCTTCGCCTTGTGGGCGGCGCCCTCGATGACATTGGCCGCCGTCGAATCGAAGAACGGTACGGCCGAACAGTCGAGGATGAAGTTCTTGCGCTGGTCGGCAATGCGGTCGAGCACGGTGCCGACGGTCGACGCAGCGCCGAAGAAGAAGGCGCCCGAAATGCGGTAGACGACGG
>NZ_RZQG01000122.1:0-10373 GCF_003998635.1 Mesorhizobium sp. M7D.F.Ca.US.004.03.1.1 | reverse complement strand
GGGTGGCGAGGACCGCCGCCCCGCCGACACCGCCAATGGCTCCACCCAGGATTTTGGGAAGCTGACCCATCGCCGCCGTCTTGAGCGCCGCACCGACCGCCTGACCACCGATGATACCCGTAATCACCTGTATTATGATCGGAAGAAGCGTGTTCATGTCCATATGATTAGTCCCTCCATAGCTGCCAGCCTCCCGGGCCGACAGCATCATGAGACGCCGAATTGGACGAAAGTCAAATGCAGGAACGCTTAAATAAAAGGGGCGGCCCTAAAACCGCCCCTGCTTGCTAAAAAAGCTGTGACTTTCGTTATTCTGCGGCGATCGCGTGCTTGGGCTGAACGGCGGCAGAATAGTCATTCATAAGGTTTTTGGCGATTTCACCGACCTCGAATCGGTAAGGTCCGATCTCCGAAACCGGCGTTACTTCCGCTGCCGTCCCGGTCAGGAAGCATTGCTCGAAGCCCTCGAGTTCTTCCGGCAGGATGGCGCGTTCGATCACCTCCAGGCCGCGATCCTTGGCCAAGCCAATGACCGTGCGGCGGGTGATGCCGTCAAGGAAGCAATCGGGCTTGGGCGTGTGGATCTTGCCGTCCTTGACGAAGAAAATGTTGGCGCCGGTCGCTTCGGCGACCTGGCCACGCCAGTCGAGCATCATGGCGTCGGCATAGCCCTTGGCCTCGGCGGCATGCTTGGACATGGTGCAGATCATGTAGAGGCCGGCGGCCTTCGACTTGGAAGGTGCGGTGCGCGGGTCTGGCCGGCGCCATTCCGCCACATCGAGGCGGATACCTTTCAGCTTCTGTGCGGGATCGAAATAGCTCGGCCATTGCCAGATGGCGATGGCGCAGTTGATGCGGTTGTTCTGCGCCGAAACGCCCATCTGTTCACTGCCGCGCCAGGCGATCGGCCGGACATAGGCATCCTGGAAACCCTGCTTCTTCAGAAGCGTGGTGGAGGCGTCGTTGAGCTCCGCCACCGAATAGGGAACCTTGAAGCCGAGCAGGCGCGCCGATTCATGCAGGCGCTCGGTGTGTTCATTGAGCTTGAAGATCTCGCCGCCATAGGCGCGCTCGCCCTCGAAGACGGCGCTGGCGTAATGCAGGCCATGGGTCAGCACATGGATCTTGGCGTCACCCCATTGGACGAATTCGCCGTTCATCCAGATGAAACCATCCAGTTGGTCGAAGGGAACGGATGCCATGGTAACCTCCCGCGGGCGGCAGCCCGCATAGTGTTGTATCGTTGGTGTTTCGTGTCGGCCGCCCAAAGCGGCTTTTATGCTGGAGCGTAGGCGGATAATTGCGCTCTGGCAAACTCAGGAAGTTCCGGAAAAACCGGCTTCCCTTGCCTTTTCGTTCGCAATCCGTCCAAAAGCTTGTCAAAAATTACCATTGCAGGGAAATTACGTCAATAGTACTGACATAATCTCTCTTTCCTACGGAGAAATGATGACGGATCGAAGCCACGCAGCCGGAAAACCGATCAGGACCGCGATCACCGACGAGGACGGCATCGACTTCGCCATCATCGAGCTGCTCTTCTTCGCCTATCGTGACTTCACCTCCGATCCGGACCAGATTCTGGCCGATTACGGTTTCGGCCGGGCTCACCACCGGGTGCTGCATTTCGTCAACCGCAGGCCCGGCCTGACGGTCGCCGAACTGCTCGACGTGCTGAAGATTACCAAGCAGAGCCTGGCCCGCGTGCTCAAGCAATTGATCGACACCGACCATGTCGTGCAATTGCAAGGGCCGCGCGACCGCCGCCAGCGCGAGCTTTATCCGACGGCCAAGGGCCGTGCGCTGGCGCTGGCGCTAGCGCGGCCACAGTCGCGCCGCATCCATGCTGCATTGGGAGATTCCGGAATAACCGAACGGATCCTGGTGGAACGGTTCCTCGAAGCGATGGTCAATCCGGAACTGAGGGCGCAGATCGACGTTGGATCCGCAAAGATGTCAGGGAAAAGCCATGGAGAGCACTGAACGGGTCGATCATGCGGCCGCACCGGACGACGACGCGCCACATCTGCTTGTGGTCGACGACGACACCCGCATCCGCAATCTTCTCAAGCAGTATCTGACCGAAAACGGCTTTCGCGTCACCGTCGCCGGCAATGCAGGCGAAGCCAGGCGCAAGCTTGCCGGCCTCGACTTCGACCTTCTGGTGCTGGACGTCATGATGCCTGGCGAGACGGGCGTCGACTTGACCAAGTCGCTGCGGGCCGAAAAGAACGTACCGATCCTGATGCTGACGGCGCTGTCGGAGACCGACAGCCGCATCTCAGGGCTGGAGGCCGGCGCCGACGACTATCTGCCAAAACCCTTCGATCCGCGCGAGCTGATCCTGCGCATCAACAACATCCTGCGCCGCGGTGGCCCTGCCACCACGCCCAAGGTCGAGCAGCTGGTCTTCGGCCCCTACACCTTCCAGATCGCCAGACGCGAATTGAAGCGTGGCGGCGAGGCGCTGAAGCTGACCGACCGCGAGCAGGAGATCCTGGCGATCTTCGCCGCGCGGGCAGGCGAGACGATACCCCGCCACGAGCTTGTCGGCGACGATTCGGAAGTCGGCGAGCGCACCATCGACGTCCAGATCAACCGGCTGCGCCGCAAGATCGAGCGCGATCCGTCCAATCCGGTCTGGCTGCAGACCGTACGCGGTATTGGGTATCGGCTCAGCGTGGAATAGAATGCCGCCTGCGGCTGGCTGAACGGCTGCGGGCAAGCGAAAAGAGCGAATGGCAACCACGGAACTGGAACAGCCGGGCAATGGCGGCTTGAGCGCACGCGCCACGCGGACGCTGAAGGCGGTGCCGCGCGCTTGGAACCGCTTCTGGCGCCTCGTCTCGCTCTACATGCCAAAGCGGCTCTATGCCCGCTCGCTGATCATCGTCATCGCGCCGATGATCCTTCTGCAATCGGTCGTCGCCTTTGTCTTCATGGAACGCCATTGGGCAACCGTGACGCAGCGCCTGTCGCAGGCCACCGTGCGCGACATCGCCGCCATCATCGACCTGATCGAAACCTATCCGCGCGACGCCGACTACACCAACATCATCCGCATCGCCCAGGACCGCATGCAGCTGAAGGTCGACCTCTTGCCGCCCGACCCGCTGCCCGCGCCCGGCCCAAAGCCGTTCTTCTCGATTTTGGATGATGTTCTGTCGTCCGAGATCACGCGCCAGATCAATCGACCGTTCTGGATCGACACGGTCGGCAATTCCAACATCGTCGAGGTGCGCGTCCAGCTCGAGAACAAGGTGCTGCGCGTCTTCGTGCGCCGCAGCCAGGCCTATGCCTCGAACACCCACATCTTCCTGATCTGGATGGTCGGCACCTCGCTGGTGCTCCTGATGATCGCCATTCCCTTCCTGCGCAACCAGATCCGGCCGATCCTGACGCTTGCCGAAGCCGCCGAAAGCTTCGGCAAGGGCCGGCCGATGCCGCGCGATTTCCGGCCGCGCGGCGCCGAGGAGGTCCGCCGCGCCGGCTTTGCCTTCATGCAAATGCGCGAGCGCATCGAGCGCCAGATCGAGCAACGCACCGCCATGCTCACCGGCGTCAGCCATGACCTGCGAACCATCCTCACCCGCTTCAAGCTGCAGCTTGCGCTTTCCGGCGGCAAGGCCGAGACCAAGGCGGCGCTCGACCAGGACATCGACGACATGCAGTCGATGCTCGAAGGCTATCTCGCTTTTGCCCGTGGCGAGGCTTCGGAAGACGCCGGACGGTTCGATCTCGAGGCCTATTTCGAGAAGCTCGGCGAGGAAGCCAGGCTGCGCAAGCGCAAGCTGTCGACGACGCTTGCCGGCGACCCCGATGTGCATGTGCGGCCGAACGCCTTTGCCCGGCTGATGTCCAACGTCATCGGCAACGCCTTCCGCTATGCCAAGACGGTGGAGGTCAACGCCACCCATGGCCGCGGCTCGCTTCTGGTCACCATCGACGACGATGGTCCGGGCATTCCCGCAGACCGGCGCGAAGACGTGTTCAAACCGTTCGTGCGGCTCGACGAGGCCCGCAACCTCGATGCCAGCGGCACCGGGCTCGGCCTGTCGATTGCCCGCGACATCGCCCGCAGCCATGGCGGCGACATCACCCTCGACGACAGCCCGCTCGGCGGACTTCGCGCCGTCATCCAGGTTCCGGCATAGTCGGCGGAGGACGGGCTTCATCCGCCCGTCATGAAACCATGGTCAAGAGCGCGCATGAAGCGCGCGACCTCAATTGATTCGGCCCTGCCGCCTCACTTCGACCCCGTGCCCGCCCGGGTGCGCTGGAGCGAAGCGAGAGCCGCAGGCTGGTCGCCGTTCCGGCATCGTCTCAAGGCAACCGTCGACCTTTCCTGCAAAGGGCCGCCATGCGCATACTGATGGTCACCGACGCCTGGCGCCCGCAGGTCAACGGCGTCGTCCACACGCTGGAGCGGCTCACCGAAACGCTGAAATCCTTCGATGTCGCGGTGGATTTCCTGACGCCCAACATCTTTCGCACCTTGCCCCTGCCGACCTATCCCGACATAAGGCTGGCGCTGACCACGCCCGGCCATGTCGCTCGCCTGATCGAAGCCGGCAAGGCGGACCACATCCACATCGTCACCGAGGGTCCGCTCGG
Source organism: Mesorhizobium sp. M7D.F.Ca.US.004.03.1.1 (assembly GCF_003998635.1). Taxonomy (NCBI): domain Bacteria; kingdom Pseudomonadati; phylum Pseudomonadota; class Alphaproteobacteria; order Hyphomicrobiales; family Phyllobacteriaceae; genus Mesorhizobium; species Mesorhizobium sp. M7D.F.Ca.US.004.03.1.1. The sequence continues at coordinate 5,759 of NZ_RZQG01000122.1, read as the reverse complement.
CATCATGGCGCGGCGCTATTGCCGCAATGCCGGCCGGCCGTTCACCACCAGCTACCACACGCGCTTTCCCGAATATCTCAGCGCCCGCCTGCCGGTGCCGGAAAGCTGGGCTTATCGCTGGCTGCGCGATTTCCACAATTCCGGCCAGGGCACGCTGGTCGCCACCCAGTCGCTCGCCGACGACCTTTCGGCGCGCGGCTTCACCAAGCTGCGGCCGTGGACGCGCGGCGTCGACACCGATCATTTCCGCCCTGACAAGAAGAAGGATCTCGGCTTCCCCGGCCCGATCTTCCTCTGCGTCGGTCGCGTCGCCATCGAAAAGAACCTCTCCGCCTTCCTCGACCTCGACCTGCCGGGCAGCAAGGTTATCGTCGGCGAAGGCCCCGAGCTTGCCAGGCTGAAGGCGAAGTACCCGCAGGCGCATTTCCTCGGCCATCGTCCCAATGACGAACTGGCCGAGATCTATGCCTCGGCCGACGTCTTCGTCTTCCCCAGCCGCACCGACACCTTCGGCAACGTCATCATTGAGGCGCTGGCCAGCGGCACGCCGGTCGCCGCCTATCCGGTGACCGGGCCGATCGACATCGTCGGCGATGGCTTTGGCGGCGCGGTCTCCAACGACCTGCGCGAGGCCTCGCTCGCCGCGCTCAACGTCGACCGCGCGCAGGCACGCGAACGCGCCATGCGCTACAGCTGGAAAGCTTGCGCGGAAATGTTCCTCGACACGGTCGAGGAAGCGCTGGGCACGACGCGCAAGCTGGCGGCCTAAGCGTGCGTCAGATCAAATGATTCAAATGATAATGCAGTCCAAGACTGTATAATCATCGACAGCTAATATAAAGCGCGCCGCCATCTCACCCTCCCAAAGACATGGAGAATCCATAATCTTTGTCGGCGACTCAAAATTTACCATTTCTACCTACATTGCGGCATGTTCGAAGCAACAGCCTCCAACAAAATCAACAGTTACACGAGCCATTTCATCAGGCCCGAAGGTATCTTGCTGATTGTTCTACTGGTGATGGCTCTCTTGCCAGTACTGCTCGTCGACATACCGGCTATGGCAGACTATCCAAATCATCTCGCAAGAATGTCGATCCTGATGCGCGCCGGCACGCCCGGGGCCCATCCCTACTATGAAGCCGCGTGGGCACCCTACCCTAATCTAGCCATGGATCTCATTGTCCCGTTCGCTGGACGCTTGATCGGGATCGAGTTGGCATCAAGGCTCTTCTATCTGATCGCGCAAATGCTGGTCGTTAGCGGAGCAATGGCCGTCGGAGCGGCCGCGCAGGGGCGTGTGATCCTCAGCGGCTTCGTTGCTTCGCTCTTCCTCTACGCCATGCCTTTCGCTTTCGGATTCGTGAATTTCGAATTCGCGTTCGGGATCGCTCTTTGGGCCGTCGCGGTCTGGATTTGGCTCGCGGAAAGACCTTTGCCGCTGCGCCTCGCCATCCACGCCGTCTTCGTCGTGGTTCTGTACATCTCCCACTTATTTGCCCTCGGCCTGTATGGCATCGTGGTGGGGCTGTACGAGCTCTCGCGCTGGCCCGACCATATTGAGAACTGGAAACGCACGATCTTGCTGGTTGCCGGAATGGCTGCTCCCGTCGTCGCAGTTGGCGCCCTGGCGCTCGCCTTCGGCGGCAAAGTGGGTGGCGAAGGAACCGAATGGGCCCTGTCCGCAAAATTGGTAGCACTGGTTCAAGTCAACGGCTTCAGCAGATACACTTCCTCAGCCGTGACGGTGGTGCTGACCATTCCCACTTACCTTGCGGTGAAGCACAGGATGGTGACGGTCTCTCGCGTCGGCTGCTGGATAGGCATTGGGCTCCTGTGCCTGTTCATTATCATGCCGTTTCGCATTGCAGACACGGCCTTTGTCGACGGGCGCGTTCTTCTGGCACTTATTCTGATCCTGCCAGCTTTCGTCACGATCAAGTGTCCGCAAGGCCCGCGCAGAACACTTTTCGTCGCGCTGGCGTTTGGCGTCGGGCTTGCAAACAGTGGCATCACGATCTGGGCGCAATTGTCGTGCCGCAGCGAATATCGTACGCTTATGACCGCGTTCGACGCCATTCCAATGGGCTCGCGAATCCTTACCGGCCAGAATGGCTCTCCAGACGACCCACCAACGAATCTGCTCCTTTATCCAATGTACAATGCTGCCGCGTTGGCCGTAGTCACACGCGATGCTTTGATGCCAACGCTGTTCACCTATCCGGGAAAACAGCCGGTGAGGCCCCGGCCGGAAGTAGCAAACCTGACCGTACCGCAAGGCGGGCCTATCCCGATGTCTGAGCTGGAGGCCTACGCCGCTGGTGCATCCCCACCGGTCGAGGCGGCGTATGCAGCGCATTGGACCCGTGACTTTGACTATCTGCTGGTAATCGGGCCGGAGAGTGGCCCGCCACGACACGGCAACCTTGAATTAATCGCCGAAGGCAAGCAGTTCAAATTATACAGGATAAGGAAATTGGTCGACGCGGACAGGAAAGCCGATGATGTTCACGCGCGCCACTCCTGTCACGTCATCCGCATCGAATCCATGCTGAAGCATCAGCCGAAAAGGATTATCAATCTATCCCGGTTCGCCTGAAGGCGTGGGTTCTGATCCTCAGTTGGGATCCTAAAACAGCCGCCCGCCATCCGGCACCTTGCGCTCGATGGCACCGAGCACAACGGCGCCCTCCTCATCGGGAAAGCCGAGCGTCAAAACTTCCGACATGAACGGGCCGATCTGGCGCGGCGGGAAATTGACCACCGCGAACACCTGCCGGCCGATCAGCGTCTCCGGCGCATAGTATTTCGTGATCTGCGCCGACGATTTCTTGATGCCGATGTCGGTGCCGAAATCGATCTTCAGCTTGAATGCGGGCTTACGCGCCTGCGGGAACGGTTCGGCCTCCACGATCGTGCCGGCGCGGATATCGACACGATCGAAATCGGCAAAACTGATCTCGGGCTTGCGCTCGCTGCTCGAACTCATCTTGGTCTTTAACTCAGGCGTTGCCGTAGGTCTCGAACAGCACGCCGGCCAGTGCGTCCTTGGCCGAGGTTCCGGACCAGACAACGAACTGGAAGGCCTGGAAATAGCATTCGCAGGCTTCCAGCGCCGACGACAGCAACACTTCAACCTGCTGGCTCGACGGCTCGACCCCGCCGGCCAGAAGCAGCGACTGGCGGAACATGATCGCGCCCTCCTGCTCCCAGAGGTCGAAATGGCCGAACAGCATCTGCTCGTTGATCAGCGACAAGAGCCGCATCACTTCCAGCGCACGGGTCTCCGGCACCTTGATGTCGAAGGCGCAGGCCAGGTGCAGCGCCTCGAAATCCTCCATCCACGAGAAGGAGACGTGATAGTCGGTCCAGCTTCCGGCAACCGAGATCGAAATCTCGTCGTCGCCGGCCCGCTCAAAGGACCAGTCGTTGTTGTGGGCCACCTGCTCGATAACATCCACCGGATGGATTTCGCGGGAGAATTCGAGTTCGAGAAGTTCCATGGAATGCTTCCTGTCGTTCTGTACGAGCGCGCCACACGCTCCGCGGGAGGGCACACACAACGAACAATCTTGTCTAGAACTCGGACGGTCAGGACTTTCTTCGCGCAAAAGACTACTTCTCGACACAAAGACCCCAGACCGGACCCCACCGCCCGGCCGCATGACCCTGCTCCGAATCATGCAACAAATTCAGTCTATTGATCGGGAGTCGCGTGAACAGCCCAATTTTTCGCACTGCGTCATTCGCATGTGGAAAGCCGCTGTCACAAAGATTCATGCAATGCCGTTAAGCGATTCACGGCAAAGCGCTTTTCAGGATCGGGCTATGTGGAAAAGTTTAACGATTATTTTTTTGCGCGGGGCTTGGCCGCCGCCGCTGGTGCGGCGTCACCGGCCAGTTCGGCAAGCTTCGCCTCGAGCGCCTCGATGCGGGCGGCAAGGCGGGTGTTTTCTTCCCGAGCCTTGGCGGCCATCTCGCGCGCGGCTTCGAACTCTTCGCGCTGCACCACGTCCATGGTGTTGAGAATGCGTTCGGCCTGCCCCTTGAACGCGGTCTCCACCTCACGGCGCACGCCCTGGGCGGCGCCGGCGGCGTCGGTCATCAGCTTGGCGAATTCATCGAGAATGCGGTTCGGTCCGGTCGACATGGCAAATCCTCGCGCTTGCTTGAATTGAGTTAGTGGCGCTGCGCGCGGAATGCAAGAACGTTGAAGGCAGCTGCGGCATCAAGTCGGGAGCATCTACCTTGCCTTGACCCTGCCAAAACCCTGCCGCATGGTCCGCGCCCAAGCGCGATTGCAACCGAGAGTTCCCCGTTGAACGAATATTTCCTGCTGCCCCTGGCTTCCTTGCCCTTCCCCAACATCAACCCGATCCTCATCCAGGTCGGACCGCTGGCGGTGCACTGGTACGGTGTCGGCTACATCGTCGGCATCCTGTTCGCCTGGTGGTACGCCAAGCGGCTCGCCGCCAATGCCAGGCTGTGGCCGAACGGCGTCCTGCCGATGAAGCCGGAGGACCTCGACGATTTCATCGTCTGGGCGGCCATCGGCGTCGTGCTCGGCGGCCGCACCGGCTATGTGCTGTTCTACGACCTGCCGCGTTACATCGCCCACCCGCTCGACATCTTCGCCGTCTGGCAGGGCGGCATGTCGTTCCATGGCGGCCTGCTCGGCGTCATCCTTGCCATGACGCTGTTCTCCATCAAGCGCGGCATCCGCACCTGGTCGCTGTTTGACGTCGTGGCGGCCGGCGTGCCGGTCGGCCTTGGCCTGGTGCGCGTCGCCAATTTCATCAATTCCGAGCTCTGGGGCCGGCCAACCGACATGCCGTGGGCGTTCGAATTCCCCAATGGCGGGCCGTTTGCCCGTCATCCGAGCCAGCTCTACGAGGCGCTGCTCGAGGGCGTGGTGCTGTTCCTCGTGCTGCGCATCCTCACCCATTCGCGCCTCAAGCTGAAAACGCCGCGCTTCGTCGGCGGCGCCTTCATCTGCGGCTATGGCCTGTCGCGCATCTTCGTCGAGTTCTTCCGCGAGCCCGACCAGCAGCTCGGCTATCTCCTCGGCACCAACTGGCTGACCATGGGCATGATCCTTTCTACCCCGATGGTGCTGGCCGGTATCTGGGCGATGCTGACCGCCAAGCCGGTGGCACAGCCGCAGCCGGCATGACACGGCTGAAAACCCGCATCGTCGACCTGATCGAGGCCCTGGGGCCGCTTCCCGTCAACGAATACATGGCGCTGTGCCTGTTCGACCCCGAGGACGGCTACTACACGACGCGCGAGCCCTTTGGTGCGGCCGGCGACTTCATCACCGCACCCGAGATCAGCCAGATGTTCGGTGAACTGGTCGCTGTGTGGATGTACCAGGCTTGGGCAGCGAGCGGCCGGCCGCTGCCGGCCACCATCGCCGAGATCGGCCCCGGTCGCGGCACGCTGATGAAGGACATGCTGCGCACGCTGTCGCGGCTTGATCCCGATCTGGCCAACGGCGTCATCTTCGCCATGATCGAGACCAGCCCGCGCCTGACAGAGGTCCAGCAACAGACGCTTGGCGTCACACCTTTCGCGGTTCGCTGGCACGAGACCATCGAGACCTTGCCGCAACAGCCGCTGTTCATCGTCGGCAACGAGTTGTTCGACGCCGTGCCCGTCCGCCAATTCGTCCGCGCCGGTGCCGGCTGGCGCGAGCGCATGGTTGGCCTCGATGACACCAATGACCTTTGCTTCTTCGCCGGCGCCGGCTCGGTCGACCC
>NZ_RZQG01001229.1:0-1439 GCF_003998635.1 Mesorhizobium sp. M7D.F.Ca.US.004.03.1.1 | reverse complement strand
GCGCTTCAGTCGCCGTCATCTGCGGGTTCTGCACCAGCGTCTGGAACAGATTGACGAACATCATGTCGCGGATCTCGTCGGCGCGGCTCTGCGCGTAGTTGAAGGCATAGGTCGGGTTCTGCCCGGTCGAGATCGGCGCGATCAGCGGCCTGCCATTGTCGTCGATGAGGCCTGGATAATTCTCGCCCGGATTGAGCACCGGCACATAGTCGAGCCGGGCCTTGGAGGCGGTCGCCGGGTCGGTGATCTGCTGCAGCGCGCGAAGCCCCGAACGGCGCACCGCGTTCTCCTCGCGCACGGTGGTCAGCGCCTCGATAGCAGGCGAGATGCCATAGGGGTCGCCCTCGTACCGGCGCCAGTTGAAGGTCGACACCGGGAAGGTGCGGAACCCGCTTTCCCGGACGATCTCCTCCTCGTCCTCGATGACGTGGTAGGAGGCGAAGGCCGTGTCGAGATATTGGTACTGGCCGCCCAGCCGATACATCTTGCGCTCGTCGCGCGGCTGGATGCACTGAATCAGCGAGATTTTCGTCTCGCACTTGGCCGGATCGTCGACCAGCATTTTTATGCGCGCCGGCAGCTTCTCATAGCCGAGCAGCTGCGCCGCCTGCCGCGCCGTGCGCTCGTAGCGGCGGTGGAAAATGTCGACCTGGCCCCAGCGGTTGCGGCTGAGGTACCCTTCGCCCACCGGGATCGAGGCGTAGCGGATCAGCGTTCCGCCAAACCCTTCCTCGGCATAGAGATAGGCTGGGCCATAGCGCACGACATTGCGCAGGCAGGCTTGCGTCGCCGGCACGAAATTCGAATTGGCGGAGTAGCGCAGCGCAAACAGGAAATCGCGCAGAGCTTCCGCCCATTCCTTCTCCTCGTCGGTCTCCTCGTCGTTCATGGCCGCCGTCGACAGCCCATGCCATTTTTCCGACTGCGGGATGATCAGGCTTTCCAGCCCCGCGGCCAGCCGGTTGGCGGCCGAGTTGATGGTGTTGGCATAGACGCGGGCGCCGCGCCGCTCCTGCCGCTCGGCCTGCGAGTCCGGACTGCCGGTTCGGCGCCCGCTCCAGATATCGGGCGCATCGGGGTCGCAGAACTCCGCCACCTGCTCCCACACAGCCTCATACTGGCTGCGCTCGCTCTCGAGCTCGGACTGGCGCGACAGGATATCGCGGGCGCGGGAATCGGTCATTTTCAATCTCGCTTGATTGGCGCGTCGCCGAAGCTGTCGATCTCACCCCTCGTGGGGGAGATAGCCGGCAGGCCAGAGGGGGGCGCGAAGGATCGCCAGCTCTTCAATCCAGGCGACTGACAACCTGCAGGGAAACGCATTGCAATGTGCCGACAGGCCGGCGGGACAGCGCCCCCCTCTGCCCTGCCGGGCATCTCCCCCACGAGGGGAGAGATCGGCTGTCTTGTCATCTTTTGCCCACTTGGCGGTGCTACGC
>NZ_RZQG01001228.1:0-1442 GCF_003998635.1 Mesorhizobium sp. M7D.F.Ca.US.004.03.1.1 | reverse complement strand
TGCGAAAAGCGTCGGGACCTGGGGAAGTATGCCGTCCATCACAGCACCGACATTCGCACACGAAGCAGGTGGCGGCCGGCCAGCACCAGCAGTGCCGTAGCCAGCGTGGTTACTCCCAGGTAGATCAGGCCTGTCATCGTGAAAATCTCGATCGAACGGAAGGTCTGGGCGTTGATGTTGACCGCGCGCCCCGTCAATTCCTCCAAGCCGAAGATGGCGCCCATCGAGGTGCTCATAACGACCAAGATGTACTGATTGGACAGCGGTGGAAAAAGCACCCGGGCAATGTGCGGCACGATCACGTGGTGAACGGTCTGCAGCCGTGACATGCCAAGCACTTCAGCAGCTTCCAGTTCGCTACGCCGAGTGGACAAGAAGCCGGCGCGCAGGATCTCGGTCAGATAAGCACCGGTATTCAGCATAATGCCTATCAAGACTGCCTGGAATGGTGTCAGCAACAAGCCAAAGTCAGCAAGACCATAAAAGATGAAGAATATCTGCACCAAGAGCGGCGTGTTGGTGAGAAAGATGCAATAGGCCGAAACCGCCCCTGAAACTACGCGGCCGCCGAATATCTTGCCAAAGGCACCGGCGAGACCGATCAGCAAGCCTCCCGAGAAGGCCAGAAGCGCGAGCCAGAAACTGACCAGAGCGCCCTCGAGGAGATAGGGCAAAAACCCTATCACCTGCCCGAACTGTAGAGAGTAGTTCACGATTCCTCCCCCCGAAGAGGCCGGCGCGCTTGGCGCCGGCCTGGGTATGGTATCAGAAGTAGGGAGTGGCCTTTACGTCGAAGACCATGGGACCCTTGAACCACTTGACCCAGGTCTCGTTGACCCAGCCATCGTTGTGGAGTTGGAAGAGCGCGACGTTGAGCCAGTCCTTCAGCGAGGTGTTGCCTCTCGCGACACCGATCGAGCAATAGTCAACCTCGATAGGGGTATCGAGCACCTTCCAGTTGGCTTTGAATTGAACACGCAAATCGTTGAAGAAGTCGAGAACGTCGATGAGCGCGTCGCCGCGGCCCTGCGCAAGGCTGCGGACCACATCGGCATTGCTGTCGAGCAGAAGAAGCTTTGCCTTGGGCAGATTCTTCTGGATGAACTCGACCGGCGTGGTGCCGCGCACTTGGACCAACGTGACGTTCTCGTTGTTCAGATCCTTCCAATCCTTGAATGGCTTGCCTTCCAGGGTCAAAACCGCCAGCGACTCCGTATGAAGCGGCACGGAGAAGTCGATCACCTTGGCGCGATCGGCCGTCCGGGTAAGGGCGCCGAGGGTGAAGTCGATCTTGCCGCTGCTGACGAAAGGAATGCGATCTGGCCCGAGTATGTTGACCTTTTCGAGCTTCACGCCCAGCATTTCGGCAAGCTTTTCTGCAACGTCCACGTCGAAACCGACGACTTCGTTGCTGGCGTCGAAGCTGCCAAGCGGTGCGAGGT
>NZ_RZQG01001227.1:0-1443 GCF_003998635.1 Mesorhizobium sp. M7D.F.Ca.US.004.03.1.1 | reverse complement strand
CGGCCAGCCAGACCGCAGAAGCAATCAAGGCAGCTGGCGGGACCGCGCTCGCACTTGCGTGGGATTTAGCTGACCTGTCGGTGATAGAGGCCAGGATTGCCAAGATAGAACAGACACTCGGTTCGATCGACGTGCTGGTCAACAATACGGGCGGTCCGCCGCCTACCCCTGCAGCCGGACAGGATCCCGAAGTTTGGGAGAAGCATTTCAAGGCAATGGTGCTCTCCGTCATCGCAATTACCGACCGCGTGCTGCCCGGCATGCGGGTGCGCAAATGGGGAAGGATCGTCACATCGGCCTCGTCAGGCGTCGTCGCGCCGATCGCCAACCTCGGAATCTCCAACGCACTTCGACTTTCGCTGGTCGGCTGGTCAAAAACACTGGCGCGCGAGGTCGGGCCCGACGGCATCACCGCCAACATCGTCCTGCCCGGACGCATTGCAACACCGCGCATAACATTTCTCGACGAGCAGAAAGCCAAACGTGAAAGCAGGCCGGTCGCCGAGGTGACGAAGGAGAGCACGGACTCAATTCCGCTGCAGCGTTACGGTCGACCACAGGAATATGCCGATGTGGTGACGTTCCTTGCCAGCGATCGCGCATCCTACGTCAGCGGCTCGGTCATTCGCATCGACGGCGGCATGATCCAGAGCATTTGACTCTGGCTAGGCAGCGCGGGCCGGCCCCGCCCTCACCCGCTGTCGATACGCCACGATGAGGCTAGTCTCGCCGCTGATCACCGTCGTGCTCACGCCCAGCACTTCCAACCCTGTGGCGACGCCGCCGGGTACACGATCGTTTCAGACCGAAAAGCGTCTCATGACGCTGCCTCTTCGGGGGTTACGTGCAACAGTGCATTGCGCTCGATAAAGTTGTTGAGAAACTGTCGGAGGCGCGGATGCTCGCGGTTTCGGAAGACCTCGACAGGTGGTCCCTGCACCACCAGCCTGCCGTGATCAAGGAACACGACTCTATCGGCCACCTGCGCTGCGAACCCCATTTCGTGCGTCACGACAACCATGGTCATGCCGTCATTGGCAAGGCTCTTCATGGTTTGCAGAACCTCACCCACGAGCTCGGGATCGAGGGCCGACGTAGGCTCATCAAAGAGCATGATATGCGGCTCGCCGGCCAGCGCGCGGGCAATTGCAACACGCTGCTGTTGCCCGCCCGACAAACGCGACGGATACGAATTTGCATACGCGGCAAGACCGACGCGATCGAGCATGGCCTTAGCTCGCGCCTTCGCGTCCGGCTTCGACATGGAGCGGGCCAGAACCAGCGGCATGGCAACATTGGCCAGCGCTGTCAGATGGGGCCAGAGGTTGAATTGCTGGAAGACGAAGCCGAGGTTGCGACGGGTCGTGGCGACTTCGCGCACCGAGGCCGGCCGGCGCGCACCGTCGATGTCCTTATAGCCGAGCAGCGCTCCCTCTATACGGA
>NZ_RZQG01001226.1:0-1444 GCF_003998635.1 Mesorhizobium sp. M7D.F.Ca.US.004.03.1.1 | reverse complement strand
ATCAGCGACGATGCGCGCGCGCTCGAGTTCGGCGAGCAGTTCATCGGAAGCCTCGGGGTTGCGTGCGGCCACGGTGCTCGCAACCGCCGACAGACGCGCATGGTCCGACTTCGAGATACGGATGTTCGGCTTGCGCCGGGTTTTCGTGTTGTCTTGCATTTGAATACTCATGTTTCTGCCTCGCGTCCGGGACCCGCCAAGGGATCGTCGACGGTAGTCGGTGCGACGGAAATTTATTGCTGAATGCGCCGATGCTGCAGGGACCGATGCGACCCTGCGCCAATGTCACATGTCGATTTTACATGTTCACCCCTCGGCTCGGGGCGCGCAAGGCAGCCGAGCCGGGGGCTACATTCCCGCTATGGGGCAAACCCGGAAAAGAAAATCGCGACGAATTTTGACTGCGGCGTTCATAAGACCATAGTTGGTGAAGCAATCCGGGAAGTCAAGGCAGCCCCTTGATGCAGCTTGGCGCGCCTCAATCCTAAACTAGTCAGAGCGGGCACCAAGCACCGTTCTTATCACCAGATCTCTTCCGGCCCTGTTTATCCCGGTCCCGCCCGGTCTTTCTTCCGCCAGTCCGAGGAAGACAAGGCGTTCGGCCAAGGCTTTCGATAGAGACGGGTAAGGTCCGCGGTTCATTCGCTTGAGTGCCGTTCGTTCCTCCTCGGTGAGATCGTCCCAGATAACCGTCATGAGGGCCTCCTTGCTTGCGCCTTCCCATCTGAGCGGGGTCTGAATTGTCCAGCAATGGATGTGAGCGTGAATCCATCGAGCTCCGAAGACCTTGGGCCTATGGAACGGCGTCCGTTCCGACGATGCCGCCTTCATTCTCCAGAACGCCGATCCGCTTGACTTCCGAGCGGTTGAGTTTCAGGCGAACGCCGATACCGCCGCCGTTCTCGGCGATGAAAACGGCGCCGGCGTTTTCAAGCGTGGTTTGCAGCGTGTCGCAGACATCCTGGCCGGGAAGGCTGATCCGGCGCTCGAATTCTTCGACGATCAACGCGTCCACCCCTGAATTGCCTGCGAGCTTTTCACGGGTCCATTCGACCAGCGCGCGAGCGGCACGGCATTGAGCACCAGTGATCATCATAAAATCTCCTGCTGGACCGCTTTCGGGAGCGAAATCACCGCCTGTTGAAAGCCAAGACGGTCCGGGCGCGGCGGCTTCATCCGTCAAAATGCATATCGAATCAGAAAAAGGGAAGGGCCGCGTCACCAGTCGCAATCGAAATTATGATGCAAAATATTTGTGCTAAAGCGGCAATAAATTTCGTTTGTCTTGCATGTAATGATGGGCGAAACTCCGACAGCGAAATTGATAGGATCGGGTGCCAGCGGGAGGTCCAAACGCCAGGAAGTGGAATCTTGGCGATATCGCGCGAAGGGCGCCTTGGGCTCGGCGATGATGATAATGGACAGGCTTGAACACGATTTCGGC
>NZ_RZQG01001225.1:0-1447 GCF_003998635.1 Mesorhizobium sp. M7D.F.Ca.US.004.03.1.1 | reverse complement strand
CTTCGAAACCATGTTGATCGACACATCGGCAACGCGGGAGATCGACCGCATGGACGATCTCTCGCAAAGCATGGTCTCGGATGTCAGGCAGGCTTATCGGACGAAAACATACTTGTTATTCGCCTTCCGTGGCGATTAACATCCAATTCCGCTTCGTTGACCGGGTTTCACAGGCGAACGTCCACGTATCGATCACCTCGACAAGCTGCCGGGGATCGCCGGCGACGATCGCATCGTTGGCCGAGCGTGTGACGCTGACGACGTCGGAAACGTACCGAACAACAACCTCAGCGGTACCTTCCTCCTCGAGAGTATCGACCACCTTTGCTTCGCTGATGCCGATGAAGGTGAGTTGCAGCGTCTCCTCGCGATCCCGGCGTCCGGCAATCGCTCGCTCGAAGGTATCAAGCACTTCCGGCCCGACAAGGCGCTTCAACGTCTGGATGTCACTGTCCGCATAGGCCCGCAGGATAATTTCATAGGCTGTCTTGGCGCCAGCCAGAAACGCGGCGACGTCGAAATCCGGTTCGATCTTTCGAATCCCATCCAAGGAGGTGTCGGCGGAGGGCGTGCGTTCGTCATTGCCGGTCAGTTGGTCCGCCGGCGCATCGTCCCGTTTGGCCTTGTCGTTGCCTGGGCGCGGCTGAGTTTGGCCCCAACTGCTCAGCAATGCCCAATAAAACGCGATGATCCCCACGAGCAGGATGTGGTTGTTTGGATCTGTGGTTTCGTTCATGACGTTCTCCCGACAAGATGTCGACGCGACAGCAGGCGTCGATTTGGAACAGGAGGCGAAGCTAGACAATGCGCGGCAGCTTCTCCCACTGATGGAAGGGCGGCGGCGATGGCAGTTGCCATTCGAGCGTGGTCGCCCCTTCGCCCCATGGATTGGCGCTGGCCTGGCGTCTGCGGCTGAAAGCTTCCGCCACCGTGATGAAGAAGACGACAAGTCCGGCCGTTGATATGTAGGACCCGATCGACGACACGAAATTCCAGCCGGCGAAAGCATCGGGGTAGTCCGCGTAGCGTCGCGGCATGCCGGCCATTCCGAGGAAATGCTGCGGGAAGAAGACGAGGTTGACGCCGATGAACATCAGCCAGAAATGCAGCTTGCCCAGCGTTTCGCTATACATGTAGCCGGTCATCTTCGGGAACCAGTAATAGAAGCCGGCGAAGATGGCGAAGACCGCGCCCAAAGACAGCACATAGTGGAAGTGGGCGATCACAAAATAGGTGTCGTGGAACGAGCGGTCGATGCCGGGGCTGGCGACCATGATCCCGGTGACGCCGCCAATGGTGAAGAGCAGGACGAAGCCGAGAGCCCACAGCATCGGCGTCTTGAACTCGATCGATCCTCCCCACATGGTCGCCAGCCACGAAAACACCTTCACCCCGGTTGGAACGGCGATGACCATTGAGGCGAAGGCGAAGTAGCGCTGGGTGTCGG
>NZ_RZQG01001224.1:0-1451 GCF_003998635.1 Mesorhizobium sp. M7D.F.Ca.US.004.03.1.1 | reverse complement strand
GATCATCGGCATCGCCTATTGCAGAACCAGGTCGGCCTGCAGAGCGCCGGCCGACTTGATGCCCTGCAGAATGGCAATGATGCCGTCCGGCTTGACGCCGAGACGGTTGAGGCCGGAAACGAGGGTCTGGAGATCGGGACCGTCAAGCACCGCGACGCGGGCGTCGGGTCGGCTGGCGTCGATGGCGGTGAACGGTTCGACGGCGGTCTCGCCCTTGGAGAAGGGCTCGGGCTGGACGACGCGCGGTGCTTCAGTGATGCGCACGGTGAGCGTGCCGTGGCTGATGGCGACCCGCGAGATCTTGACGTCGTTGCCGATGACGATGGTGCCGGTGCGCTCGTCGATGACGACACGGGCTGGCGTATCGGATTCGACCACCAGGTTCTCGATCTCGGCATAGAAGCGGGCGGCTGAAACACCCTTCGGCCTTCTGATCTGCACGGTGCGGGAATCGCGCTCGGCCGCCACCCGCATGCCGAAGCGCTGGCTGGTATAGTCGTTGATGGCGTCCGCAATGCGGATAGCGGTCGAGAAATCGGGATTGCGCAGTTGCAGCGTCAGCGTCGCCTGATCGTCGAACTCGGCCTGGACAGCACGCTCGACGATGGCGCCGTTCGGCACGCGGCCGGCGGTCGGCACGCCTTGCGTCAGCTGCTCGGCTTGCCCCTTGGCGGTGAAGCCGGACACGATGACCGAGCCCTGACCGACGGCATAAATCTCGCCGTCCGCCGCCTTCAGCGGCGTCATGATCAGCGTGCCGCCGGAAAGCGAGGTCGCGTCGCCCATCGAGGAGACGTCGATGTCGATGCGGGCGCCCGACTGCACGTAGGGCGGCATGTTGGCGGTGACGATGACGGCGGCAACATTCTTGGCGCGCGCGCTGCCGCCTTCGGTGGCGATGCCGAGATTTTCGAGCATGGCGCGGATCGACTGTTCGGTGAACGGCGAGTTGCGCAGGCTGTCGCCCGATCCGGCGAGGCCGATGACCAGGCCGTAGCCGACCAGTTGGTTGTCGCGCGAACTCTGCAACTGGGCGATGTCCTTGATGCGTGAGGCGACCTGGCCCGGCGGCAGCGAACTCGGCCCGGACGAAACCCGGAACATGCGGCTGGTGGTGGCCGGATCATATTCAGGATCGTTGTAGACGCCGCCGTTCTTGGCAGCGAGCTCGCGCTTGGCCTTGGGCGTCAGGCCGTCGGCCAGTGCCGGCTGCAGGCTAAGCACGGCAGCCAGTATCAGGGAAAGGCCGCGTATCATGAGGCGCTGACCTGGATGGTTCCATCCGCCATCACCGTGCCGGACAGGATCTTGCCGCTGTCGATGTTGCGAACCTTGACGAGGTCGCCCGCTGCACCTGGCTGCAGCGTCACGGCGGTCGCCGAGATCGTCAGTCCGCCGGCGATGAAGAAGACCTGCACGGAGGCGCCCTGTTCGACCAGCCAGGCCTCGCG
>NZ_RZQG01001223.1:0-1455 GCF_003998635.1 Mesorhizobium sp. M7D.F.Ca.US.004.03.1.1 | reverse complement strand
CTCCGGGCACGCGATGGACATTGAGGACGAGCCGCATCTCCTGCAGCATGTCCCGGTCGTCGTTGATCCCTGCCTCGTCGATTCCGATGGCGACCCCAACACCCTTGCATTCGAAATGGTTGAGCGGAGCGATGCCGCTGCGCAGCCGGAAATTCGAGCTGCAATTGTGGCAGACGTGAACGCCCTCGGCGGCAATGCGGTCGACGTCGCGTTCATTGAGCCACACGCCGTGGCCGAGCGTGAGTTGTGGCGACAACAGACCGACCCGGGCCAGATAGTCGATGGCGCTGCCGCCGCCCCGCCTGCGGGCATATTCCTTCTGGTGCTGCGTCTCGTCCAGATGCAGGTGCATCAGGTCGCCGGTGCGCGAGGCGGCGTCGGCGTGCATTGTGAGCGACCGGTCGCTCATCCAGTGAAGGTTCGGCGGCGCCAGCTGCACGCGCACGAGCGGCTTGCCCTCGTAGCGGCGCACCATGTCGCGATAGACATCGAAGAAGTTGTCCAGATCCACCTGGAAGCGGGCCAGTTGCTGGCGGACGCCCGGACGGATATGCTCCGGGAGGCTCGCCACGAAAGCGTCGTCGTCCATTTGCTGGTGCATGCGGTTCTGGTCGCGCACGCCCATGCCCATCGACACCCGCATGCCAATGTCCTCGTAGGCCTTGACCACCGCGTCGGCCGCGTTGTGCACGTCCTGCGCGCTGCCGTAATGCGCCCCGCGCAGATGCTGCACCGTGGTCACGCCCGACGCGATCATCTCGAAGGCCGAATAGAGGGTGTCGAGATACGAATCGACGATCCTCAGCTTGACGCGGGCGTTCGACCACAGCTCGAGGGGAAGATCGGGGACGCCGAGCTGAACCGTGGTCAGGCCGATGTGATGGTGCGAGTTCACGAAGCCCGGCAGCACGACGTGGCTGCCGTCGCCCACCACGACGGCTTCGGGATGGGCCTGGCGCAGCGCCGAGAACTCCCCCGTCGCGGAGATCGCGTCGCCGACCACGAGCAGGGCGCCGTCGTCCAGGACTTCCCAGGTATGGCGGTCCAGCAGACGCGTGAACACATGCTTTCCGCGAACCAGCACCGGGGCGGGAGACGTGAGTTGGGGAGTCAGCATCGCGACAGGTCGTCCATGGTTTGACGGATGATCTGCCGGCTGCGCACCAGCACCGTGCCGTCGAGCGGATCGCCGCGGCGATAGAGCCAGCTTTCCTCCCGCATCGCCTTGTTAACTGCCTCCCGCGAATAGGTACCGTATTCGAGCGCGATGAAGGTGAAACGATGGGCGCCGATGGCAATGAAGCGCCGGCGGGCATCCTGGTAGTCGACAGCGAAAGACGCATCGAATGACGACATGCACGAATCCGTGCGGCTACAATTGTGATATATTACCTAGTACTTTTTACTCAACGCCGTCAAGCCTTGACGCACATGATATTTTACGTAGAGTATTAC
>NZ_RZQG01001222.1:0-1460 GCF_003998635.1 Mesorhizobium sp. M7D.F.Ca.US.004.03.1.1 | reverse complement strand
GTCCAAGAGCCCGGTGTCCAAGGGCATCGACGTCGTCACCTTTGGCTGCCGGCTGAACACTTATGAATCCGAGGTGATGCGGCGCGAGGCTGAAACCGCCGGTCTTGGCGCGCTGGAGGGCGGCGCCGTGATCTTCAACACCTGCGCCGTCACCGGCGAGGCGGTGCGCCAGGCCAAACAGGCGATCCGCAAGGCGCGCCGCGACAATCCGCAGGCGCGCATCATCGTCACCGGCTGCGCCGCGCAGACCGAGCCTGAAAAATTCGCCGCCATGGACGAGGTCGATCTCGTGCTTGGCAATGAGGAGAAGCTGAAAGCCAATTCCTATCGCGCGCTGCCGGATTTCGGCGTCAACGACACCGAGAAGGCGCGCGTCAACGACATCTTTTCCGTCCGTGAGACCGCAGGCCACATGGTCGACGCCATCGAGGGGCGGGCACGCGCCTTCGTCCAGGTGCAGAACGGCTGCGACCACCGCTGCACCTTCTGCATCATTCCCTATGGCCGCGGCAATTCGCGCTCGGTGCCGATGGGCGCCGTGGTCGAGCAGGTCAAGCGGCTCGCCGGAAACGGCTATGCCGAGATCGTGCTGACCGGTGTCGACATGACCAGTTTTGGTGCCGACCTTCCGGGCGCGCCAAAGCTTGGCAGGCTAGTGAAGACCATCCTCAAGCAGGTGCCCGATGTGAAGCGCCTGCGGCTATCCTCCATCGATTCGATCGAGGCTGACGACGATCTGCTCGACACGATTGCCACCGAGCCGCGGCTGATGCCGCATCTGCATCTGTCGCTGCAATCGGGCGACGACATGATCCTGAAGCGGATGAAGCGTCGCCATCTGCGCGATCAATCGATCCGCTTCTGCGAGGATGTTCGCAAGCTGCGCCCCGGCATCGTCTTCGGCGCCGACATCATCGCCGGCTTCCCGACCGAAACGGATGAAATGTTCGAGAACTCGGAAAAAATCGTCGAGGAGTGCGGCCTGACCCATCTCCACGTCTTCCCGTTCAGCCCGCGCGAAGGCACGCCCGCCGCGCGCATGCCGCAGCTCCGCCGCGAGGTGGTCAAGCAGCGCGCCGCCCGGCTGCGCGTCGCCGGCGAGGCTGCGTATATCAGGCATCTGTCGTCGCTCACTGGTACGCGTCAGTCGATCCTGGTCGAACGCGACGGCCTTGGCCGCACCGAGGGTTTTACGCTTGCCGCACTCGGCACGGGCGCACCGGGTGAGATCGTCGAGGCCGATATATCAGGCCACGATGGTATGAGGCTGATCGCGGCGCCCCTTGCCGCCCGCGCCGCCTGAGAAACGCAAAGCATGGCTGGTTTTTTCAAGAAGATATTTTCGTTCGGCAAGAAAGAGGTTGTCGAGGAGCGGGTCGACGAAACCGCTCCGCTGCCGCCGATCAAATGGGAAGCACTCGATGCGCTGAAGCCGGCGGCCGAGCAGGTCGTTCCGGAGT
>NZ_RZQG01001221.1:0-1462 GCF_003998635.1 Mesorhizobium sp. M7D.F.Ca.US.004.03.1.1 | reverse complement strand
GGATGACCTTGGAGTTCATCTCATAGGCGCGCTGCGCCGAGATCAGCTCGGTGATTTCCTTGACCGGGTCGACGTTGGAGGCTTCGAGGTAGCCCTGCTGGATCGTGGCGAAGCCGGGATCGCCCGGGACGCCGACATTCGCCGGCCCCGAAGCCGTGGTTTCCTGGAACAGATTGTCGCCGAGCGGCGCCAGGCCCGCCTCGTTGGCGAAATTGGCGATCTGAAGCTGGCCAAGGTTCTGCAGGGCGGTCTGGCCGTCGATGCGGGCGAAGACCTGGCCGGTCTTGTTGACGATGACCTCGACGGCATCGACGGGGACGTTGATTGCCGGAATGACGGCAGCGCCGTCGACTGTCACCAGCTGGCCGGTGGCGTTGGTGTTGAGGGCGCCGGCGCGGCTGTAGAGCGTGCCGCCGTCGGCACCCTCGATCTGGAACCAGCCCCTGCCGGTGAGCGCCAGGTCGAAACTGTTGCCGGTGCTGGTCAGTTCGCCCTGTGTGTGCACGTTGCGCACGGCCGTCGTCTTGACGCCGAGGCCGATCGACACACCCTCCGGCACCAGCGAGGCGTTGGAGCGGTTGGGCACGCCCTGCGTGCGATCGACCTGATAGAGCAGGTCGGAGAATTCAGCACGGGCGCGCTTGTAGCCAGTGGTGTTGATGTTGGCGATGTTGTTGGCGATGACTTCCAGATTTGTCTGCTGGGCATTCATGCCGGTGGCGGCGATGGCGAGTGCTTTCATGGCGGAATTCCTCAGATGCCCATTCGACTGACTTCGAGATAGGCGGAAACCACCTTGTCGCGAATGGCGACGGCGGTCTGAAGCGCCTGCTGCGCACTCATCACGGCGTCGACCACCTGACGGGTGTCGACGTCGCCCTTGAGCGCCTGTACCGACACCTGCTCGGCATTCTGCAGCGTGTTGACGGTCTTGGAGGCTGCCTGGCTCAGCGCCTCGGCGAAGGAGCTGCCGATGTTGCCGCCAGCCGAAGGTGTCGCGCCGCCCTGGAGCAGGCTTGTCACCGCGTCGTCGCCACCGATCGACGGCTTGAACTGAAGGGCTCCGATACCGCTGATCATTACTGGTTCCTCATCAGGTCGATGGTCATGGAAATCAGGTCGCGCGCCTGCTTGACGACCTGAAGGTTGGCCTCGTAGGAGCGGTTGGCCTCGGTCATGTCGGCCATCTCGATCAGCACGTTGACGTTGGGCATCTTTACGTAGCCCTTTTCGTCGGCGGCCTCGTTGCCGGGCTGGAATTCGACAGGAAAGTCACTGGGATCACGATCGATCGAGTTCACGGCAACCGTCGCGCTGCCGGAGGCCCGGTCGAGCTCGGAGACGAAGCTGATGGTCTTGCGGCGATAGGGGTCGGAGCCGGGCGCGGTGCCGGTCGACTGGGCGTTGGCGAGGTTTTCGGAAACCACGCGCAGGCGCTCCGACTGGGCGCCGAGGCCGGATG
>NZ_RZQG01001220.1:0-1467 GCF_003998635.1 Mesorhizobium sp. M7D.F.Ca.US.004.03.1.1 | reverse complement strand
ACCAGCTCTGGATTCTTGGCCTGACCTGCAACTACGCACAGCCCGAGGACTTTCTGAAGGTCGGCCTGTTCGGCTACATCGATGGCAAACCCAGCGTCGAGTTCGGCTATAAAAACGACGACATCCAAGTCTGGATGGACCAGGCCTTGGCCGCGACCGACCCGAAAACCGTTGCGGATAAGTGGGTGGCCGTGCAGAAATCGCTCGGCAACGATCTTCCGATTATCCCGCTGGTCAATTCGTCTCCCGCCGCAGTCATGTCGGCCAAAGTCAAAGGATTTGTCGGTTCAAGCAACCTTCAAGAAACGCTGGCCAGCGTATCGGTATCGGAATAGTCGCAGCAGGATCAGGACAGGCGATGACGGACATTATCCTGAGGCGATTGGCGTCGACGATGCTGCTGATCGTTCTGCTGTCGATGGCCGTCTTCGCCTTCCTGCGGTTGCTGCCGGGCGACACGACCCGGGCGATCCTCGGGCCCCGAGCCACTGAAGAGCAGATTGCTGTCGCTCGCACTCAGCTTGGCCTCGATCAGAGCCTGCCAACCCAATACGTGCGCTACATCCGTGATCTTGCAAGCGGCAATCTGGGTGCCAGCGCCATCGATGGCGCGCCGGTCGCACGCAGTCTCGCCGACCGCTTCTTGGTCACGCTGGTGCTGACCAGCAGCGGCATGGTCATTGCCATACTGGCCGGTATCCCACTAGGCAATCTGGCTGCCCGGTTCCGGAGTCGATGGCCCGATGGTGCAATCACAGTGGGTTCTCTGCTTGCCTACAGCATTCCGGTCTTCGTGTTCGGGCTTTTGCTGCAATACATCTTCGCCGTGCGGCTCCAATGGTTGCCGGCCTCCGGCCAAGCCAATCCACGAGTCAATTACGAGACGATAACGCATGTAGCGCTGATTGATTCCCTGCTTGCCCTGTCGTGGAAGGGGTTTGCCGACGCACTGGCGCACCTCATCTTGCCGGCCATTGCGGTAGCGAGCGGGCCGCTTGCGGTGATCACCCGCATCACTCGCGCCTCGGTGCTTGAGACCGAGGGGCTCGATTTCGTTCGTACCGCGCGCGCCAAAGGCCTGAAGCGGGGCCGCATTCGGCGTCGGCACATCATGCGCAACGCCTGGCTGCCGATCGTCACGGTCATCGGCCTGTTGACCGGATCGCTCCTCGGCGGCGCTGTGATCACCGAGACGCTGTTTGCCTGGAATGGTGTTGGCCAGTGGATGGTCCAGTCCGTTCGTGACCGCGACTATGCCGTGGTGCAAAGTCTTGTGCTGGTGTTTGCGCTGGTCTTTTTGTTTATCAACCTGCTGGTCGATATCAGCTATACCCTGATCGATCCACGGCTGCGCCGGAGCGCCTGAGATGGCGAGCCGTTCGACGCGCCAGCGCTTCATGCGCAATCCAACGGCAATTGTCGGCCTGGCGATGGTGACGATCCTGTTTGCTATTGCCGTCGTTGGCC
>NZ_RZQG01000121.1:0-10324 GCF_003998635.1 Mesorhizobium sp. M7D.F.Ca.US.004.03.1.1 | reverse complement strand
CGAGAGCGTGTTGCCTTTGGCGACATAGTCCCTGAGCGCCTTGTCGATGTCGGCGTCGTCGACCAGCCCGTAGGCGATGTTGTTCTGCGACCGGCTCAGCCCGCCGGGTGCAACGGAGACGGCGCTCTTGGCCAGGAATTTTTCGTCGATGACCAGCCGGCCATGATCGAGGTCGTAGATGTTGCGGTCGGTGAGCAGCCATTTGGTGAAGGACGGCTTGTCGGCCAGCACGGTGGCGCGGTCGATCTGGTTTTCCATCTTCGCTTCATAGAAGCTGGACGTCGCCGGATCCCATTTGAAGATCTTCAGCAGATACTCGGCGTGGCCGCCGAAATCGCGCCGCGTCGAGGCCGACAGCCTGAGCACCTGCATGTTGAGTTCGAGGCGCATGATCTGCGACGAATTCAGCATGGCGCCTGACAGCGGCCCTTCGTCGGAGCGCAGCCAGGCGGCAAGCTGGTCGGGTGGTAGGTCCTTCTGGCCGGCGGCGAGCCAGCGCTGGGCAACATCGGCGCAGGACACATCGGTGGCGCTTGGCAGGTCCTTCGAGGCGCGGGCCTGCGCCTGCCTGGGTTTGGCGTTGAACACCAGGCTCATGGTCAGCGGCAGGCGCGAGGAAATGCGCTGGCTTGCCTTTCCCTTGGCCGGCTTTTCCGCCACCGAATAGTGGAAGCGGTAGATCAGCCGGATCTCGCCGCATTCGGTGTGGCCGAGATAGCCGCGATCCATGCGGTTGACGACGCCGGTGAGGTCCAGCGTCGAGCCGTCGTCATCGATGTATTTCGGGTTGAATTTCTGGCTGGCGTCCTTCGACTTCGCCATGGCAGCGACATAGGGGTCCGGACTGGTCTTCGGTTCGTCGGCGATCTGCTGTTTGACGGTGTCGCGCACCGTCGCCAGTGCCGGCACCGAAAACAGGCCGCGATTGTCGACCTCACGGGTGAGGCCGAGTGCCGGTCCGAGCAGACGGCTGATCGAGAGGCCGCCGCGCTCGAGCGCCTGCAAGGTGGCGGGGTCGGTGACGGCAACGCTGGAATCGAGCGTCACCGCGCCGGCGGCCCGCAAGCCGAGGCAAAACAACGCCGCAATCAGCGACAGGAACGAACCGATCCTCCTCAAGCCCAATACATCCCCCATTGTACGGGCAATGCTACAGGCCTCGCACACTCTCGACCAGAGCGCTGAGGCCGCCATGCCAGCACCGCTGCGGTCTGGAAAAATGCTGTGACTTGGCGCAACCATTGGGATAATTGTTTGTTGGGTTGAGCCGGCCTTGCCGGACAACGGGGAAGTTCGCAGCGCGAGGAGTTGCCATGCTCTGGAAGGGCCGTCGTCAGAGTGACAATATCGAGGACGACCGCAGCGACAGCGGCGGTGGCGGACTCGGTGGCGGCAGCCCTGGTCAGTTCCGCATTCCGATCGGCGGCCGCGCCGGTGGCGGCGGCAGCATCTTCCTTGTCATCCTGGTGGTGCTGGCTGGATGGTATTTCGGCTTCGATCCGTCGACGATCCTGGGTGGCGGCGATGGCGGCCTGCTGCCGGGCGGCGGCGGCCAGATCACCGACAACAGCGGCGGTAGCCAGGACAGCGGCGCCACACCGGCCAATGACGAGATGAAGCAGTTCGTGGCCACCGTGTTGGCCGAGACCGAGGACACCTGGACCGGCATCTTCAAATCGCAGGGGCTGACCTATGAGGACCCGAAGCTGGTGCTGTTTTCCGGCCAGGTCCGCTCAGCCTGCGGCTTTGCCTCCGCGGCGGCCGGACCGTTTTATTGTCCCGGCGACCACAAGGTCTATCTCGACATGACCTTCTTCCAGCAGCTCGACCAGCAGTTTGGCGCTTCGGGCGAATTCGCCCGCGCCTATGTGATCGCGCATGAGGTCGGCCACCACGTGCAGAACCTGACCGGCATCATGTCCAAGTTCAACCAGATGCGGCAAGGCATGAGCGAAGCCGACGCCAACCAGATGTCGGTACGCATCGAGCTTCAGGCCGACTGCTTCGCCGGCGTGTGGGCCCACTACACCGCGCAGAAGGGCATATTGGAGCAGGGCGACATCGAGAGCGCTCTGAACGCCGCCAAGCAGATTGGCGACGACACGCTGCAGAAGAAGACGCAGGGCTATGTCGTGCCGGAAAGCTTCAACCACGGCACCTCGCAGCAGCGGCAGACCTGGCTGGCGCGCGGCTACAAGAGCGGCAAGCTTTCGGATTGCAACACGCTGAGCGGCCCGATTTGACGAGACTGTTTCCCGAGATGACCTGACGGCCAAGACGCCGTCAGGGGATGTCAGGATGAAAGAATCCGGCCTGTTCCCTTATTGTTCCTTGCGGCCGGCTCGCCTATAAGGTGCGTCCGCCTGCGCCCCAGGGCGAGCAGAGGAGCTTGACCCATCATGATCGACCCCAAAACCGCCAGACGGGGCCTTGCGCTCGTCTTCACCACGCTGCTGCTCGACATTATCGGCTTCGGCATGATCATGCCGGTGCTGCCGGCCTATCTCCGGGAATTGACCGGGGTCAGCATCAGCGGAGCGGCGATCGAAGGCGGCTGGCTATTCTTCGTCTATGCGGCGATGCAGTTCTTCTTCGCGCCCATCATGGGCGGCTTGAGCGATCGGTTCGGACGCCGGCCGATCCTGCTCGCCTCGGTGCTGACGTTTTCCATCGACAATCTGATCTGCGCCGTCGCCTGGTCCTATCCGATGCTGTTCATCGGGCGCGTGCTGGCCGGCATTTCGGGCGCCAGCTATTCGACGACATCGGCCTTCATCGCCGACATTTCGAACGATGAGAACCGGGCGAAGAATTTCGGCCTGCTTGGCATCGCCTTCGGCGTCGGCTTCGTCATCGGGCCGGTCCTGGGCGGGCTGCTCGGCACGTTCGGACCCCGCGTGCCGTTCTATTTCGCCGCCGGGCTTGCCTTCGTGAACTTCCTGATTGCGTTGTTCTTCCTGCCGGAAACGCTCGATGACAAGCATCGCCGCCGCTTCGAGTGGAAACGCGCCAACCCTGTCGGCACGCTTCTGCAGATGCGCCAATACAAGGGCATCGGCTGGATCGGGCTCACCTTCTTCCTGATGACGCTCGGCCACATGATGTATCCGGCGGTCTGGTCGTTCGTTTCCAATTATCGCTATGGCTGGAGCGAGCAGCAGATCGGTTTCTCACTCGGCGCCTTCGGCCTGTGCGGAGCGATCGTCATGGCGACGGTGCTGCCGCGCGTGATCCCCAGGCTTGGCGAGTGGAAGACGGCGGTAATCGGTCTTGCCTTCACCGCGCTCAGCGCCTTCGGCTACGCCTTCGCGTCGCAAGGCTGGATGATCTATGCGGTGATCGTCGTCGGCTGTCTCGAAGCGCTGGCCGATCCGCCGCTGAGGAGCCTCGCCGCTGCCAAGGTGCCGCCTTCGGCGCAGGGTGAGTTGCAGGGCGCGATGACCTCGATCTTCTCGATCACCTCGATCATCACGCCGCTGCTCTATACCGCGATCTTTCGTGGTTCACTGGGGCAAGCGCGCCGGTGACCTTCGGCGGCGCGCCCTATCTGGTTGGTGCGTGTTTCCTGACACTGGCAGTCATCGTCTTCGTCACGAAAGTGGCAAGGCCCGTGGCGCGCACGAATGTCACCGCCGGTGTTGCCGAAAATGGAGCACAGATATGAGCCATGACAGCCGCATCCGGTGCGAGGCTATGAGAGGTTTGCGCCGCCCCTCATTGCCCTGTCGGGCATTTCTCCCCGTATAGTGACGGGGAGAAAGACGCCGTTTTCGCTGCTTTCGCTAATCGTCGACGTTGCAATAAGAGCGCCGAGGTCGCCACAGCTCCCTTCTCCCCGTTCACGGGGAGAAGATGCCGGCAGGCAGATGAGGGGCAGCGCTAACGGATCGAGTTAAGCCCGCTCGGCCAGCAATTCCTCGCCACGCTTTTCGCGGATCAAATTGACGAAGCGGCGGAACAGATAGTGCGAATCCTGCGGGCCGGGTGAAGCCTCGGGATGATGCTGGACCGAGAACACCGGCCGGCCGGTGAGCGTGATGCCGCAGTTCGAACCGTCGAATAGCGAGACGTGGGTTTCCTCGACGCCTGAAGGCAGCGAGTCGGCATCGACGGCAAAGCCGTGGTTCATCGAGACGATCTCGACCTTGCCAGTGGTGTGATCCTTGACCGGATGGTTGGCGCCGTGATGGCCCTGGTGCATCTTGGCGG
Organism: Mesorhizobium sp. M7D.F.Ca.US.004.03.1.1; assembly: GCF_003998635.1. Taxonomy (NCBI): domain Bacteria; kingdom Pseudomonadati; phylum Pseudomonadota; class Alphaproteobacteria; order Hyphomicrobiales; family Phyllobacteriaceae; genus Mesorhizobium; species Mesorhizobium sp. M7D.F.Ca.US.004.03.1.1. Next base: position 6,115 of record NZ_RZQG01000121.1, on the reverse strand, counting down.
TCTTGCCGCCGAGCGCCAGCGCCAGCATCTGATGGCCGAGGCAGATGCCGAACACCGGGATGTCGGTTTTCAACAGGTCCTGGATGACAGGCACGGCATAGTCGCCCGTGGCTTCCGGATCACCGGGGCCGTTGGAGAGGAAGATGCCGTCCGGCTGCATGGCGAGGATTTCCTCGGCACCGGTCTTGGCGGGCACCACGGTGACCTTGGCGCCAAGGCCGGCGAGCAGGCGCAATATGTTGCGCTTGACGCCGTAGTCGATGGCAACGACATGCATGGTCGGCTCGGCCTGTTCGCCAAAGCCTTCATTCCAAACCCAGGGCGTCTCGCGCCAGACGGAGGACTGGCCCGACGTGACTTCCTTGGCGAGGTCAAGCCCGATCAGGCCCGACCATGCGGCGGCGCGGCGCTTCAGATCGTCGAGGTCGAACACGCCGTCGGGCGCATGCGCGATGACGGCATTGGGCATGCCCTTTTCGCGGATCAGCGCGGTGAGCGCGCGCGTGTCGATGCCCGAGAGCGCCACGATGCCACGCTTCTTCAGCCATTGGTCGAGACCGGTGCCGGCGCGGTAGTTGGACGGGTTGGTGACATCGGCCTTGAACACGGCGCCGACGGCGCCGGCGCGGGCGGCTGGATTGAGGTCCTCGATGTCCTCGTCATTGGTACCGATGTTGCCGATATGCGGGAAGGTGAAGGTGACGATCTGGCCGGCATAGGACGGGTCGGTGAGGATTTCCTGGTAGCCGGTGAGTGCCGTGTTGAAGCAGACTTCGGCTACGGCGGAGCCGGTGGCGCCGAGACCGCGACCTTCGATGACGGTGCCGTCGGCCAGCACCAACAGCGCGGTCGGCTTTTCTGTTGCCCAGGCGGGCGTCGAGGCGGCGGTCATCTCGGCCATGGCGGCACTCCTATCGGGTTGCGCGCTTCCATAGGCCAAGGGGCCATCCGCGCAGCAAACGGCGCCAAGCGGCGATTTCGCAGCTTCCACGCAGTCAAGCTTCAGTTCATGCAAGGCCCAGTACATAGGGGAAGGGGCCAGGGCGGTCAATGATCATGCGAAATGCGGCCCCGATTTATTTCATCGAGCAATATCATAGGCTTGCCCTGACATATCAGGGTTTGCGTTGGCTCGCACCCGGCGCTATTGTCCGCGCCGATCGAAGGAGAATGCACCATGCGCGGCAAAATCGCCGAATCCCTGAAGAGCGCGATGAAGGCGCAGGACAAGCACCGGCTGCCGACATTGCGGCTGATCCAGGCCGCCATTCACGACCGCGACATCGCCAATCGCGGTTCGGCCAAGGAGCCGGCCAGCGACGAGGAGATCCTGCAGATCCTGGCCAAGATGGTGAAGCAGCGCGAGGAATCGGCCAAGGCCTTCGACGACGGCAAGCGGCCGGAACTGGCCGCGCAGGAGCGCGGCGAGATGGAAATCATCCGCGCCTTCCTGCCGACGCAGCTGGACGATGCCGCCATCCAGGCTGCGGCGCGCGAGGCGATCGCGGCGACGGGCGCGGCCAGCCAGAAGGACATGGGCAAGGTGATCGCCGCGCTGAAGCAGAAATATGCCGGCCAGATGGATTTCGGCAAGGCGAGCGGCATCGTCAAGGGCCTGTTGCAGTAGGCTTTCCCGCCCCGTCGGTAGTGATGCGCGGAGGCGAGGTTGGAGATCAAGGCAAAGGCAAACCCGGTTCTTGCCAGTTGCGTTAGCGACCCCTGCCGGTTTTACGGCCCCTTGCAGATCGGCACCGGCTGCGGCGGCGGTGCCGGGTGATCCTTCCTGTATTGAGCGATGATCGGCTCGAGGGTCTTTCTCGGCCAGAATTTCGGCGTGCCGATTTCCTTCAGGCAGGATGCGTTCCAATAGGCGCCCGACTGCGAACGGTTGGACGCTACCGCGGCGATGTCGCGCGATTCAGGGTAGATGTAGAGCGTCGTCGGGTTGTCCTTCACCATCGAGATGATCTGTTGCGCGTCCGCCGGCGACCAGCTGGTGCAGCCATTGCTGCGGCCGCCGGCATAGTCCACCAGCTTGCCGAACGGCACATAACCGTCGTGGTCGGCATGCGAGCTGTTCGGGCTTTTGCGCAGGCACATGCCGTGCAGCACCTGGGCCGCGTGGCCGCCGATCACCCTCTGTCTGGCGTTCGCAGCTTCGCCTTCGCCGTCGAACTGGATGAAGGTGCGCAGGAAAGCCGCATCCTGCTTGGCGCCGGTGCTATAAAAGCCTTTGAACGACGTTTTCGCCTCGCGGGTCATATAGGCGCCGCCGGCCGTGAGTTCCGAATCCATGGCGTTGCCGAAGTTCTTCGAGCACCGCCTGCCATTCGAAAAATCGACAGTGCCTTTCAGGTTGCGGCCGCCGCCATGACCCGACGAGATCGCGCGAAACGACTGGCTGGCTTCGCATATGACGTAATAGCGGCGCCCGAGCACGCCATCACCCAGATCGCCGGGGCGTGTGGCATCCATGGCGAAGTAGCAGGGGTTCTTGACGGCACCTTGCGCGACCTTCATCAGGTAAAGCGCGCGCGCTCGTTCCAGAACCACCTGTGAGATCTGACCGTCGCTGTCGCCAACGTGGGCCTGCAGCCAGGCTGGAACGCCTGATGGTGCGGCAGAGGATCGAGCCGACACCGTCAAGGCAATGACGGCGACGAGGAGGCTGAGGATCGGGACGATGCCCAGGGGGACGAATCTCAACCGCACGGGTTCACTTCTCCTGCCAAGACCGTTTCCTTACGGTGTTGCCGCCGGGAATCAATCATAAAGGGCCTCGCATTATCAGGCGAAACACATCTTGTTTAGCGCCCCCTTTGTTTAGCGCGCTCTGCCGAAGCCCGCACGAAGAGCCCATGAAAGGAGGTCGACGCGCGCAAACGCGACCTACGCCGACATGCTGGCTCCAGGCTTGCGGCGAACGTCTCCGCATCTTTAACTGTCCGCGATTTTCGTTCCCTACGGATTGAGCTATCATTTGATTCTGGCGCGGCCCGCGCCTCCTCCCTCCGCTGGGAAAGCATAATTCGTGCGGGGCTATCCGATCATCGAAACCGACTGTCCGAGCACTTGGCATAAGGAGGGGTTGCGAAAACCGCTCGCACCAGGAGGTTTTGCAATGAAGCTATCTGCGCCCGTCTACCATTTGAAGCGTCAAGCCAGGTTGTTGTCCCGCGAGGGCAAGATTGCGCTCCACGAAGCGCTTGATCGTGTTGCAGTACAGGAAGGTTTCAGCAGCTGGAGCCTGCTTGCAGCCAAGGCAGCCGAGGTGGGGCCTGCCGGAACATTGTTTGCGCAACTGGCGCCCGGCGATCTCGTTCTGGTGGGTGCACGACCCGGCCACGGCAAAACGCTGATGAGCCTCGAACTCGCAATCGAAGCCATGAAGTCCGGCCATCGCGGCGTGTTCTTCACGTTGGAATATACGCAACGAGATGTGCTCGACCGGTTTCGCGCCATCGGGGCGGACCCTGCACGGTTCAACGACCAGTTCGTCTTCGATAATTCCGACGCCATCAGCGCCGACTACATCGTCAGGACGTTGAGCTCGGCGCCGCGCGGCACGTTGGTGGTGATCGATTATCTGCAACTGCTCGATCAGAAGCGGGAGAACCCGGACCTGATGGCGCAGGTCCGCACGCTCAAGGCCTTTGCCCGCGACAGGGGATTGATCCTCGTCTTCATCTCGCAGATCGATCGGTCATACGATCCGGCGAAGAAGCCGGTTCCCGATATCAGCGATGTCCGGTTGCCGAACCCTTTGGATCTGTCGCTGTTCAACAAGACATGCTTCCTGAACAGGGGCGAAATCCGGTTCCAGGCAGCGAACTGACGGATCTGTCGAGCAACCTCATTGGGCGGCTGCCGTCAGGTTCAGGAGGTGCGCGACCGATGCAGGATTGTGCTGCGCGCGCAGCGCGTCGGCCGACTGGCGAACGACTTCGGAAATCCGCAGCAGCTGTTTGGCGATCGGGCTGGTGTTGCGCCAGACCATGCCGATCGTGCGCGAGGGCTGGGGACTTCTGAAACGCGCAATGGAAACCGGCGCCGAGCGCGTCTCCACCGCCACGGCCATTTCGGGGATCAAGGTGACACCGATGCCGGCACCGACCATCTGCACCAGGGTCGACAGCGAGCTGCCGTCCAGCAACTCGCGCGGCCGTGCCGAATGCATGCTGCAGAACGACAGCGCCTGGTCGCGGAAGCAATGGCCTTCTTCCAGAAGAAGCAGCCGCATTTCGCGCAGCATCTCGCGATTGGGCACCGGCTTTCCCTCGTCCTCGCCGGGCCGGACCAGGACGAAGTTCTCGGCAAACAGCACGACCTCCGTCAACGACGGTTCGGACACCGGCAGTGCGACGATAGCCGCATCGAGCCGACCGTCGGCCAGTTCCTGGATCAGCTTTTGCGTCAGCGTCTCGCGCACATGGATGTCGAGGCCGTCATGCATGCGCGAAAGGTTGCCGATGATGGTTGGCAAGAGGTAGGGCGCGACCGTCGGGATGACGCCGATGCGCAGCCGGCCGACCAGCCTGTCACGCGAAGAGCGGGCGAGATCAGCCAGTTCGTCCACCGAGCGCAGGATGTCGCGTACGCGCAGGGCAAACTCCTCGCCGAAATTGGTCAGCCGGACTTGGCGCGGGCCTCTTTCGAACAGTTCGGTGCCGAGCGTCTCTTCCAATTCCTTGATTTGCACCGAAATGGCAGGCTGGGAGATCGCACAGGCATCCGCGGCGCGTCCGAAATGGTTGTGCCGCGCCAGCGCCTCGAAATAGCGCAACTGCTTGAGGGTCAGGTTTGCCATAAGCGCACCTTATCTCTGTGATCAGTAAATCCAACTTAAATTAATCGAGCCGCTTTGCTATAGAGTCTGGTAGGGAGATGAAAGGCAGTCGACGCCACACAGTCCGCATCATCGGTGTGGGCGTGCGTTCGGGGCTGTTTTTGTTTCAACACAATCTTGTCCAGGGCAGGCTCAGGGCAGTAGGACATTTCGCATATTCGGGCTCCTCACCGTCGCGGCGGCCATGGAGCCGTCTCGAAGGGCATTCCAGGCCCTTGTTCACGCAGCCGTTGAGGCAAAGCTCAACACAGCCACGATCGGAGAAAAACATGGACGCCAACACAGACGATAACAGCAAGGGCAAATGCCCGGTCGTGCACACTGCCGTTGGCAGGGTCAACCGCGACTGGTGGCCGAATCAGCTTAATGTCCAGGTTCTCCACCAGCAGTCGCCGCTGTCCGATCCGATGGGCGAGGCGTTCGACTATGCCGAGGAATTCAAAAGCCTCGACCTCGACGCCGTCATCAAGGACCTGCATGCGCTGATGACGGACTCGCAGGAGTGGTGGCCGGCCGACTTCGGCCATTACGGGCCGCTGTTCATCCGCATGGCCTGGCACAGCGCCGGCACCTACCGCATCGCCGATGGCCGTGGCGGCGCCGGGGCCGGCCAGCAGCGCTTCGCGCCGCTGAACAGCTGGCCGGATAACGTCAACCTCGACAAGGCGCGCCGGCTGTTGTGGCCGATCAAGCAGAAATACGGCCGCAAGATCTCCTGGGCCGATCTTCTGATCCTGACGGGCAACGTCGCGCTGGAATCGATGGGCTTCAAGACCTTCGGGTTCGCCGGCGGCCGCGCCGACGTGTGGGAGCCCGAAGAAGACATCTACTGGGGCCCCGAGGGCAAGTGGCTCGCCGACGAGCGCTACAGCGGCGACCGCGATCTGCAGAACCCGCTTGGCGCCGTGCAGATGGGCCTGATCTACGTCAATCCGGAAGGACCGAACGGCAAGCCTGATCCGCTGGCCTCGGCGCGCGATATCAGAGACACCTTCGCGCGCATGGCGATGAACGACGAGGAGACCGTAGCCCTCATCGCCGGCGGCCACACATTCGGCAAGACCCATGGCGCCGGCGACGCAACGCTGGTCGGCGTCGAGCCGGAAGGCGCTGACATCGAGCAGCAGGGTCTCGGCTGGGCGAGCAAGTTCGGCACCGGCAAGGGCGGCGACGCCATCGGCAGCGGCCTTGAGGTGACCTGGACGACGACGCCGACCAAGTGGAGCAACGACTTCTTCGACAATCTGTTCGGCTTCGACTGGGAGCTGA
>NZ_RZQG01001219.1:0-1467 GCF_003998635.1 Mesorhizobium sp. M7D.F.Ca.US.004.03.1.1 | reverse complement strand
ATACGGCCCGCCGCGTGGTCAATGCCGACCCCGCCAAGCCGGACCTCGACAAGCTGCCGGCCGACACCTTCGGCACGGTGGAGTTCCGCGACGGCCGTATGGTGGCCTCCATTGCCGGCAAGGACGTCGAAATCCTGAGCAGTTTGACCGGCCAGGCGAATTGGGCGGCGATGAACAGCAATGCGACGCTGTCGGCAACAGGGATCTGGCGCGGCGAAAGCGTTGCGCTGGACGTCGCCTCGCCGAAACCGCTTGTGCTGTTTGCCGGCGGTACGGCGCCGCTCACGCTGTCCTTCAAGGCGGCACCCGCTACCTTCTCGTTCGATGGCACGGCCAGCATGTCCGAAAATACCTATTTCGACGGTCAGGCGAAATTCTCGGCACCCTCGCTGCGGCGTGTCCTGGAATGGTCGCAGGCCGGCATCGCTCCGGGTGCTGCGATCGGCTCGGTCAGCATTTCCAGCAAGATCACGGCGACCGGCGGGCGCGTCAAGTTCGACAACACGGCCATTGCCCTGGACAACAATCCGGGAATGGGTGCGCTGGACCTCTCGCTTGGCGAAGCACAGCCGGTGATCTCCGGCACGCTCGCTTTCGACACGCTCGACCTCAGATCGTTCCTGTCGGCCTTCACGCCGCTGGCGCCAACCGGAGGGGCGGGGCCTGGCGAAATCGACACCAGTTTCGCCGACAAGATCAACCTCGATCTGAGGTTGTCGGCAGCACACGCCACGGCGGGACCTATCCAGCTCGCCGATGTCGCCGCCACCGCCCAGGTCAAGGACGGTCTTTCCGTCTTCGACATCTCCGACGCCTCGGCCTTCGGCGGCAACATCCAGACCAGCCTTCGCTTCGACCGCAAGCCGGAAGGCTCGCAGGTCGAGATCCGGCTGCTGGCGTCCGACATTGACGGCGGTGCTTTCGGCACGGCGGCCGGAATGACCCGGCTGGTGCCGGTCGGCACGGGTACCGTCTCGGTGATCCTCAAGGGACCGGGCAGAACCTGGGACTCCATCTTCGACAATGCCGACGGCTCAGTCTCGGCGACCTTTGGACAGGGTGCGTTGAGCAAGCTCAACCTGCCGGCCTTCCTCAAGCATACCGAGCAAGGCGGCTTCTTCGCGCTTGATGACGTCTCCGACGGAACGCTGCCGATCGACGGCGCCGAGATCAAGGCCAGCATTTCAAAGGGCGTGGCACGGATCGACAAGGCCGAGGCCAATTCGGCGAAGTACAAGATCTGGCTGTCCGGCATCGCGTCCTACGCCGGCCGAGGACTGGCCTTGTCCGGTGGTGTCATTCAGGCGGACCAGGCGGCAACACAGACCAATGGTCAGCAAGGCCCCAACCAGTCGTCGTTCTTCGTCGGCGGGACCTGGAGCACGCCATTCATTTCCCCGATCAGCCGCGGCGTTTCGGGGGAATAGGCCGCCGCGCTTTCCACCTTCAACCGCGCTGTGCGGCCCG
>NZ_RZQG01001218.1:0-1468 GCF_003998635.1 Mesorhizobium sp. M7D.F.Ca.US.004.03.1.1 | reverse complement strand
GGCATACCGGACGCATCGGCGATCAGCGCGCGGTGGAACGACTTGAACAGGCCGAACCAATCCGGCCCCTGCAGCTTGTCGATGGAGGTCATCGCATCGGAGGCCTCGCCGGCGCCCTGTTGGGCCCAGCCGGACATCACCCCGGAGATCAGCCGGTCGAGATCGGATTCCAGCGACAGCTTGAGCCAGTACTGCGCCTTGGTGAAATCCTTCTTGTGGAAGGAATCAACGGCGAGTGCCAGGCGCGAAAAGCGCTCGACATCTGGAACTTCCTTGAGCTTGTCGGCATAGACGAGGGATTCGTCGAAGCGGCCCTGCGCGATCAGCGACAGCATCAGGCTCTGCTGCAGGCCGGTGTCGCTCGGGTCGAAGGCCAATGCCTGCTTGTAGTAGGCTATGGCACTGTCGAGGTCGTTGTCGCCTTCGGCGATCCGAGCTGCCAGATAGGCGCCCGAAAACGACGTGATCTTGACCGGTTCGGTGGTTTGCTTGGCATAGGCCGGCAAAGTCGAGATCGCCATGCCTGTAACAATTGCCAGCCTTGTCAGCCAGCGCGCACGTCCTTGCCGCATCGTATCCCTTTCAGCCAGGCGCCATCTCCGCGTCAGCGGGATCGGCGTAGACTCGATCTTTCCAGGCAAAGCATGGCCTTTTTGGGGTCACGCTTCAATCCGCCTCGAATTCACAATCCGGGCACCCGATTAACAAACCATGGCGACAGGCACCAGTTTCCGATCTTGAATTTCGGCCATGGCCCTGCGCGGCGCCGACTATATCACAGATTCGACCATTGAGGTCAGCGCCAATATCAGCCCTTGCCTGGCGAGGCGGACCGGTGCACCAGCGTGTCGCTATATCCGCCGGCCGCTATCGTGCTGCACAGCTCATTCCACTCACAGCCGCCGCAAGCCTTGCGCACGCGGCCCGCCGAAAACGCCTGCCGCATCCGAGCCAGGATTGCCGCATCGAGATCGAGACTGGCGCCGACGCGGATTGATTGCGCCAGCAATTCCTCCACGTCCTGTGCAGCGAGCCGGTCCCGCTCGACGACGCTCTCGTTGAGACAATGCGGTTCCGGCTCGTCGAGCAAGGGAGCGCAGACATCGTCGGGGCCGGAAACGAGGAGGACGTCCTCGCCCCGGCTCAGGCGCTCCGCGACGCGATCATAATTGGCGGTGAAGGCGGGGCTGTATCCCTTGCCCACATAGGTGAGCAGGCAAAGGAGGTGATGGGCGCGTAGCCTGATCGTCATTTATTCTTGTGGCCTGAGGTCGGTCGGCTCGGGTTTGTAGCCCGAAAACAGCTTGAGTGTCGCAGCACCCAGCGCCGACTTGAGCAACCCGCCGACGAGAAAAGGCAGGAAGCCGAAGGTGATGGCCTTCTCAGTGCCGATCATGACAGCGAGCCACATGGTGCCGAGAACCAGGCAGGCAAGGTTGCCGAGCAGCATGGCGGCGAAGGCGAGCAC
>NZ_RZQG01001217.1:0-1473 GCF_003998635.1 Mesorhizobium sp. M7D.F.Ca.US.004.03.1.1 | reverse complement strand
GCCTTAAGTACATCGTCGTCCTTCAGCGATCCGGCCTTCTCGGCGGCCAGCGCGTAGAGATGCAGGCCGTTGTAGCCGGCTTCGCCGATGCCGTTGACCATCTTTTCCTGGCCGAACTTTTCGCGGAAGCTCGAGATGAACTTCTTGTTGACCGGGTTGTCGAGCGCCATCCAGTAGGGTTGCGGCGCGTAGGTGCCGGCCGCCACGCCGGGCGGCAGTGCGTCCTTGTTGAAGACCTCGTCGAGCGGCGCGATCAGCGGCTGCTTGATGTCGAAGCTGCGATACTGCTTGAGCTGGGTGACGGCGTCGTTGCCGACCACCATCGACCAGACGACATCGGGCTTCAGCGACTTGATCTTCTGGAAGGCCGGGCCGAAATCGGTGGTGCCGAACGGATAGTAGTCGGCACCGATGATCTTGCCGCCAGCCTTTTCATAGGCCGCCGTGATCGCCTCGGTCATCTTCTGCGGCCAGGCATAGTCCGAGGCCATGACATAGATGGTCTTGCCCAGGTTCTCGGCCACCCACGGCATCATCGGATCGACCTGCTGCATCGGGATCGGGCCGGTGGCGACGAAGTAGCGGTTGCATTCGCCGCCTTCGAAATTGGTCGGATAGAAGAACAGCTTCTTGGCCTTTGAGGTGACCGAGAGCGTCGCGCTTCGCTCGGGCGAAATGATCGTGCCCATGATCACGTCGGCCTTGTCTTCGTTGATGAGCTTGCGCGCCTTGTCGATGGAGCCCTTGGTGGTGGTCTGGTTGTCTTCGATGATGAGCTCGACCTGGCGCCCGCCAATACCGTTGGCGGCGTTGAGTTCGGCGGCGGCGAGCTTGTAGCAATTGAGCAGCGTTTCGCCGAGGATCGCCTGCAGCCCGGTGATCGGGATCGACAGGCCGACCTTGACAGTGTCTGCGGCGCGCAGGATTGACGGCGCGCCGACCATGGCAAAGGCGGCCGCGGCGCCGCCGGATTTCAAGACAGTTCTTCTGCTTATCATTGTTGTGTTCCCTTCCAGTCCCAGGCGCGCCCCATGCACGCCTTACAAAGCCAACAGGTCCTTCAGCAGGGTCTCGTCGGCGAACGCCTCCGGCGCGCCTTCATGGACGATCCTGCCCTTCTCCATCACCAGACAGCGGTCCGATGCCTTGAGAACGAGATCGAGATTCTGCTCGACCAGAACGATTGCGATGCCGCGTTCGCGGGCGATGCGCGGCACCAGCTCGGCGATCGACTGAACGATGTTCGGCTGAATGCCTTCCGAGGGCTCGTCGAGCAGCAGCACCGACGGCAGGCCGCACAAGGCGCGGCCGATCGCCAGCATCTGCTGCTGGCCGCCCGAAAGCGTGCCGGCGACCTGCGCTTCGCGTTCGCGCAGGATCGGAAAATAGCCGAAGATGTCGGCCTGAATGCCGCCGTCGCCACGGTCCTTGGCGGCGCGGGTGCCAACTTCCAGGTTTTGCCGCACCGTCAAC
>NZ_RZQG01001216.1:0-1473 GCF_003998635.1 Mesorhizobium sp. M7D.F.Ca.US.004.03.1.1 | reverse complement strand
CCACCTCGGCGCCGGCCTCAAGGCAGCGCCTGGCCAGCGCCAGACCCATGCCGGAGCCGCCGCCGACGATCAGGATTTTCTGATTTGAAATGCTCATTTCGCTCTGCCTTTGCTTGGATGACAAGGGCATGGATTGGCAGTTCGGCGCGACAGAAGGAACCGGAAGAAACCGATAGCGCCATCGGAAAGGCCGATGGAGCAGGGCGGACAAGCGCCGTCTCTGGCTCAGCGCACCAGCGGACTTTCCCAGACGACAAACAGCAAAGCTTTCAGCTGGGCAAAGCGCTCCGGCCCAAGTTCGATGCGCCACTCCTCCTCGATCTCGCGCAGGATATCGACCATTTTCCAGAAGGCAGCATGGCCGCGTTCGGTGGACCGCACCACGCGCGCACCGCCGTCGCCGGGAATGTCGGAGCGAACCAGATAGCCGTAACCTTCGAGACTGCTGAGCAGTTGGTTGATGGCCTGTTTGCTCATGCCGGCACGCTCGGCGATGGTGCCGGGCCGCGCGCCGTCCGGTCCGGGAAACTGCAACACCGCCATATGCGGCAGGCGCAATTCGTCGAAACCGGCGGCGTTGAGTTCCTTGATCAGCCGTCGCTGGATCGCTTGTGCCGGCACGCGCAGCAGGGCGCCGATTAGCAGGTTCTCGGTCTTGGTCTGCAGAACTTCCGCTGAGGTGGCCATTGACGATCCGGTAAATTGAGTTTACTGATAGCTAGTAAATGTAATTTACCGGAGGGGTTTGCGCAATGTCAGTCATGAATCTTCAGGTCAATCCAGCCAATGAAATCATCGGCACCACGGGTCTGTCGGTTCGCTTCCTGGTAACGGGCGACAATTCGAACGGCAGCGTTGCTGCCTTCGAGCTGATGGTGCCGGGCGCGCAGCGGCTGCCGGCGCCGGCGCACAGCCACGACCACTATGAAGAGACGATCTATGGCATTGACGGTGTGCTGACCTGGACCGTCGACGGCAAGCCGATCGAGGTCGGACCAGGAGAGGCGCTGTGCATTCCGCGTGGCGCAGTCCATCGCTTCGACAACAATGGCAGCACGGATGCGAAGGCGCTGTGCGTCGTCACACCGGCGGCGATCGGCCCGGACTATTTCCGCGAGGCTTTCGGCCTGCTCAACGCCGCCGCCGGCGGTCCGCCGGACATGGCCAGGATGATGGACATCATGCGCCGCCACGGGCTGACGCCTGCAGCGCCGCCACCGAGTTGAAGTCGGTCGAAGAGGCGCCGGTCATTCGCCGCAAGCGGTGAAGGTGGTGCCCGGGGTCCAGTCCTTGAAGGCGATGGTCTGGCCTTCGACCGAGACGGTCTTGTGCTTCGTGCTGCCGTCCGGCTGCTTTTCGCTGCTGGTGCCTTTGCCGGTCAGCACATTGTACTCGCAGGCGCTTTCGGCATTCTCCTCCATATAGTCATAATGGTCATAGGCAAAGCCGGCGACGATGAAGGCGCCGTTGCGC
>NZ_RZQG01001215.1:0-1479 GCF_003998635.1 Mesorhizobium sp. M7D.F.Ca.US.004.03.1.1 | reverse complement strand
CCGACGTTTTGCGGCGACAGATCGTCGAGAAACTCGATGCGCAGTTCTATCTCGCAGTCGGGCATGGCCGGCGCCACCGCGCGCAGCGCCTCGGCGATGTTGCGGTAGAAGGCGCGGCCCGGCTGGTGCAGCAGGAAGCCAAAGCGGTAGTGCGGCCGTGCGGCCGCTATGCGGCTGCGCAGCGCGCCCATGCCGTAGAAGCCAATCTGCTCGGCGGCCAGCCTGACGCGCTCGCGCGTGCCCTGGCGGACGGCACCAGCGCCGCTCAGCACCCGGTTGACGGTGGCCACCGAAACATTCGCCTCGGCAGCTACATCCCTGATCGTCGGGCGCTTGTTCTGATCCATTTCGTCTCATCCGCCTGTAGCAATTGATACGAAAATATCATTCATCGCGTCAGATTGATATGAATGACACAATCCATTTGGAACAAACATTCTATTCTTGATTCATTTTGGATCAAGATGTTTATCTCGTCAAAAGCAAGCAAGGCGGACGCACCGCCAGCCCAGGGATAGCAGCAGCACAGCGCAGACGGGTTTTCGCCCACCGCTCTCAGGCGGTGTGAGGCAGCGTGCGCGTGCGGCCCATCCCAAGACGTTGCGGGTGCGGCATTGCGGATGGAGGATTGCATGGACGATCTCAAATACGGCGTGCGCGACAAGCGCGGCGACTGGAAGCCGAACGGACGCATCGAGGGGGCGCCGTTATGGAACTGGCCGCCCAGGCTGCCGAAGATCCTGGCATGGCTACCCGGCTATATCTGGCCGTGGAATGCCTTCCACATGGCCACGGCGCTGATCTACTGGTTCTATATCGTGCCTGGCGTCGAGACGATGAAGACGATCAGCTGGGGCTGGGCGCTGTGGCTCTATGCCGTCAATGCCGCCACGATCCTCGTCTTCTACGGCATCTTCGAGCTGCGCTATTACATCAAGCGCACCCAGGCGACGCGGTTCAAATACAACCACAAATTCCCCGGCGATGCGCCCTCCGACGTGTTCTGGTTCCAGAGCCAGAACCTCGACAACTTCCTGCGCTCGTTCTTCATCACGATCCCGCTGTGGACCGTGGTCGAAGTCGTCTTCCTCTGGTGTTTTGCCAATGGCTACGTGCCGTGGGTCGGCTGGGCGGATCATCCGGTCTACCTCGCCGCACTGGTGCTGGTCGCGCCGGCCATCCACGAGGTGCACTTCTTCTTCATCCACCGCCTGATCCACTGGGGCCCGCTCTATCGCTGGATCCATTCGGTCCACCACAACTCGATCAACCCCTCGCCCTGGTCGTCGCTGTCGATGCATCCGGTGGAAGGCTTCCTCTATCACGCTGTCGCCTTCTGGCACCTGGTCATCCCGTCCAATCCGATCGTCGCGCTGTTCCAGCTGCATGTTGCCGGCTTCGGTGCCGTCAATGGCCATCTCGGCTTCGACAAGCTGGAAGTGACCGACGACAAGGCCGTCGATAGCCACGCCTACGCGC
>NZ_RZQG01001214.1:0-1480 GCF_003998635.1 Mesorhizobium sp. M7D.F.Ca.US.004.03.1.1 | reverse complement strand
AGCCCGATCGGTGGCCTGATAGAACAGGCCATCCTGGCCGACGGCGGCAAGGTCGACGCCATGACGCCGGCCGACATCGACAAGGGCATCGCCAAGATCAAGGCCATCGGCCCGGACACCATCTTCTGGAAGACCGGCGCCGAATCCCAGCAGCTCGCCGAATCCGGCGAGGCCGACATGATCATCATGTGGACCGGCCGCGCCATGACGGCGGTCAAGAACGGCGCTGCCTACACGCCCGTGTGGAAGGACTGGCTGGTCGTCATGGATCAGCTGACCATCCCGGTCGGCGCCAAGGACACCGATGCGTCCTACGCGCTGATCAACGCCTATCTCGGCAAGAAATCGCAGGAGATCCTGACCGAGCAGACGTCCTACTCGCCGATCAACAGCGAGGCTCAGCCGAAGGTAGACGCATCCGTCGGCGCCTTCCTGACCAACACGCCGGACCACGCCAAGCTCGGTTACCAGCAGAACATCAAGTTCTGGGTCGCCAACTTCGCCACCGCGTCCGACAAGTGGACGGCGCTGATGGCCGGCAACTGAGCCGGCTACCGCCAAGGTGACGGCGTGAACCAGACATCGCATACGCCGACGGCCGGGGGTGATCATCCCCGGCCGGCAGGTGCCGTGCAGGGGCCGCAGCGGCGCCTGCGCCTTGCCGCCTATCCTTCGCTGCTGGCGATGCCGGCCTTGCTCCTGCTCATCGCCGCGATGGGCTATCCCTTGCTGACCGTCACGCTGCGCAGTTTTTCGGACCCGGCCTGGGGCCTACAGAATTACGTCTGGTTCTTTTCCACGCCGGTGAACGTCACGGTCCTGTGGCGCACCTTTTCCATCGCCGCCTGGGTCACCATCGTCTGCGTCATCGCCGCCTATCCCTACGCCTATCTCATGACGGCGGTCGGGCCGCGCCTGCGCCTCGTCCTCATCCTGTGCGTGCTGGTGCCGTTCTGGGTCAGCGGCGTGGTGCGCACCTTGGCCTGGGTCATCCTGCTGCAGGATTCCGGCATCATCAATTCGGTGATCAGGCTGCTCGGCTTTGACGGCGTGAAGCTGATCCGCACGCAGACCGGCGTGGTCATCGGCATGGCGCAGGTGCTGCTGCCTTTCATGATCCTGCCGCTCTATTCGGTCATGCGCGGCATCGATCTGCGCCTCGTCCAGGCCGCACGCAGCCTCGGCGCGCGGCCGGCGCGTGCCTTCCTGCAGATCTATCTGCCGCTGTCGCTGCCCGGTGTCTTCGCCGGCGCCATCATCGTCTTCATCCTGTCGCTCGGCTTCTACATCACCCCGGCCCTGCTCGGCGGCCCGCGCAGCACCATGCTGTCGACGCTGGTGCAGAGCCAGGTGCTCAGCCTGCTCAACTGGGGCCGTGGCGGCGCCATGGGCGTCGTGCTGCTGGTCGCGACCTTCGTGCTTCTGGCGCTCGCCGCGCCGCTGATGCGCCAGCGCCACAAGCAGGCGTCCAGATCATGAG
>NZ_RZQG01001213.1:0-1484 GCF_003998635.1 Mesorhizobium sp. M7D.F.Ca.US.004.03.1.1 | reverse complement strand
AATCGAAGGTGCGCGGCCGCGTCGCCCAGTTCGGCCTCACCACTGAGAAGATGAACACCGCCGCCAAGGATCTGTCGGGCGGTGAGAAGGCGCGGCTGTTGATGGGCCTGTCGGCCTTCGAAGGCCCGAACCTGTTCATCCTCGACGAACCGACCAACCATCTCGACATCGACAGCCGCGAATCGCTGATCCATGCGTTGAACGAATTTCCCGGCGCCGTCATCCTGATCTCGCACGATCGCCATCTGCTCGAGGCGACGGCCGACCGGCTGTGGCTGGTCAAGGACGGCGCGGTCAACCCGTATGACGGCGACCTCGAGGACTACAAGACGCTGGTCACCGGCGTGTCCGGCGACCGCCGCGGCAAGCGCGAGGCCGACAAGGCGTCAAAAGCCGATCGCCGCCGCGATGCGGCCGCACGCCGCGCCGCCTTCGAGCCGCTGGCCAAGGAGATCCGCGCCACCGAGGCGCTGATGGACCGCATCCGCAAGCGCATCGACGGCATCGAGGACGAGCTGTCCAATCCGGCGGTCTATGAAAAGGATCCCTCGACGGCGACACGGCTGGCCAAGGAGCGATCGCAACTGGCCCAGACGCTGGCTGGCCACGAGGAAAAGTGGCTGACCATGTCGGCCGAATATGAGGAAGGCACGGCGGAGTGAGTGTGTCGAAGGAATCTTGGCTTGGGGCTGCGAAGGTTTTGGCGATCAATCCCGGGGCTGTCGTAAAATGTCCTGAATGCGGAGAAGGCAATCTGGTTACCGTCGACGCCGGCGCAGGGGCCGCGCATGTAGAACGCCATATGCATTGCCCAAAATGCGGTGCCTACAATGCGCTCTTCAAGCGAACTGACGGCGTGTAACTGGCCCTACACGTCACGCCCGAAAGCCGTTAGACAAGTGCCATGAACCAGCACACCAAGCTCAGGATCGGCCATTCGGCCTGCCCGCATGATTGCCCTTCGACCTGCGCTCTTGAGGTCGAACTGCTCGATGGCAACCGCATCGGCCGCGTCCACGGCGCCAAGGCCAACAGCTACACGGCCGGTGTCATCTGCGCCAAGGTCGCCCGCTATGCCGACCGCGTCCATCATCCGGACCGTTTGTTGAAGCCGCTGGTGCGGGCGGGCGCCAAGGGCGACGGCGCCTGGAAAGAAGCGAGCTGGGAAGCCGCGCTCGACCTCGTCGCCGAAAAGTTCATCGCGGCCGAGGAAAAATACGGCTCGGAGACGGTCTGGCCCTACTACTATGCCGGCACGATGGGGCTGGTGCAGCGTGACGGCATCGACCGGCTGCGCCACGCCAAGAAATATTCCGGCTTTTTCGGTTCGATCTGCACCAATCTCGCCTGGACGGGCTGGATGATGGGGGCCGGCGCCTTGCGCGGGCCGGACCCGCGCGAGATGGCGAAATCCGATTGCGTGGTGATTTGGGGCACCAATGCGGTGGTCACACAGGTCAACGTCATGACCCACGCCATCAAGC
>NZ_RZQG01001212.1:0-1487 GCF_003998635.1 Mesorhizobium sp. M7D.F.Ca.US.004.03.1.1 | reverse complement strand
GCTGGTCGACGCTGCCAAGGGTGGTGTCGGGCAAGAGTGCTGTGTCGGGCGCGGCGAGCAGCGGGAAGCCGCGGTTGAAATTGGTGCGCGTGCCCAGATGAAAACGGCCCTGATGCTCGCCGAAATGATATTGCGCCCGGCCGATCGGGTTGGCCCAGGGCACGATGGTGAGATTGCCCTTGATGCGGCCTTCGGCTTCGGCCTTGGCCAGCATCGGCATCAGCGCGTCGATGGCGACGACGCCCGGCAATTCGCCGGCGTGGAGCGCTGCCTGCAGATAGGCCGAAGGGGCGACCTTGTCAGTGCCCGCGAAGCGGAACAGCGGGAATTCGTAGGAAACGCCTTCGCTTTCGCCGGCGATGCGTTCGATCGATTTCTGCATGACTTCCTCCATCTAGAGCAGTTCGCCGTTTCATGGAAACGCCGAACTGCTCTATCTCTTTGTTTTGACGCAATCCCGGACGGAAAACCGCTTCACACTCTTCCTGGGATTGCTCTAGAGCCAGAAGACATGCCCATTTGAACGCGCCGATGTCGATTGGTCCAGCCTGCCGCGCTATGGGC
This sequence comes from Mesorhizobium sp. M7D.F.Ca.US.004.03.1.1, assembly GCF_003998635.1. Lineage (NCBI taxonomy): Bacteria > Pseudomonadati > Pseudomonadota > Alphaproteobacteria > Hyphomicrobiales > Phyllobacteriaceae > Mesorhizobium > Mesorhizobium sp. M7D.F.Ca.US.004.03.1.1. The sequence goes on along the minus strand of NZ_RZQG01001212.1, from coordinate 923 downwards.
GCAAGCGGTTACTCTGCGGGAGCCTGAAGCGGGATGACGGGCGCTCGCCGGTCCAGCGCCTGCGACAGCACAGCGACGGCGACCGCCAACAAGGCGATCACCGCACCGACCAGCGGCAGATTGGCATAGGAAATACCGGCGGAAAGGGCCACTCCGCCGATCCAGGCGCCGCTGGCATTGCCGACATTGAAGGCGCCCTGATTCAGCGTGGCGGCGAGGTTCGGCCCCTCGGAGGCCGCCTCGACGACGCGGATCTGCAGCGGCGGTACGACGACGAAGATCAGCAGGCCCCACAGGAAGACGATGCCGATGGCAACGCTGGCGATAGTGCCGAACTGCATGAAGCCGACCAGCAGCAGCGCCATCGCGAGCAGCGTGCCGATCACCGTCGGCATCAGCTTCCAGTCGGCCAGCCTGCCGCCGATGATGTTGCCGATGGTCATGCCGGCGCCGAACAGCAGCAGCACCCAGGTGACCGCAGAGGTGGACAGACCGGAGACGTCGGTGAGGTAGGGCTTGATGTAGGTGAAGACGGTGAACAGGCTTGCGGAGGTCAGCTCCGCGATCAACATCGCCAGCCAGACCTGCAGCTTGCCCAGCACGCGCAGCTCGCCGCGCAGGCCGCCACCGCTCGGCTCGGCAACGTCGGACGGCACCAGCCAGGCAATGGCTGCCACCGAGATCAGGCCGATGCCGACGACGGCGAGGAAGGTGGCGCGCCAGCCGAGGGCTTCGCCTAGTGCCGTGCCGGCGGGAACACCAAGGATGTTGGCCAGCGTCAGCCCGGCGAACATCAGCGCGATGGCACTGGCGCGCTTGTTGCGCGGCACCAGGCTGGCGGCAACGACCGAGCCGATGCCGAAGAAGGCGCCATGGCCGAAGGCGCCGTGATCCCGGAAACCAGGGGGATCTCACTCCCGATC
>NZ_RZQG01001211.1:0-1487 GCF_003998635.1 Mesorhizobium sp. M7D.F.Ca.US.004.03.1.1 | reverse complement strand
CCTTCTCGAGATACTTGCGGATCTTGATGTCCTCATGCAGCAGCTTGCCGTACTCGCCGGTGTTCGCGAACCAGCGCGAATCCCAGGTGCGGTTGATGCCGAGGCGAAGACCGATCGGATTGACTTTCTGGCCCATTATGCGGCCTCCCCTTTTTCTTCGACTTCACGAACGACGATCGTGAGGTGCGAGAACGGCTTCTCGATACGGCTGGCGCGACCACGGCCACGGGCATGGAACCGCTTCATGACGATCGACTTGCCGACATAGGCTTCCGCCACGATCAGTGCATCGACATCCAGGTCGTGGTTGTTTTCCGCGTTGGCGATTGCCGATTCCAGCGTCTTCTTGACCGTGCCGGAAATCCGCTTGGCCGAGAATTCGAGATCGGAAAGCGCTGTCGCGACCTTCTTGCCGCGGATCAGCGCGGCAACGAGGTTCAGCTTCTGCGGGCTGATACGGATCGTGCGCAATACGGCGCGCGCTTCGTTATCAGCAAGCCTGCGCGGAGCTTTGGCCTTGCCCATGATTATTTCCTCTTCGCCTTCTTATCCGCGCCGTGACCGTAATAGGTCCGGGTCGGAGCGAATTCACCGAACTTGTGACCGACCATGTCCTCGTTCACCGAGACGGGAACATGCTTCTGGCCGTTGTAGACACCGAAGGTGAAGCCGACGAACTGCGGCAGGATGGTGGAGCGACGGCTCCACATCTTGATCACCTCATTGCGACCACCTTCACGAACCTTGTCCACCTTCTTGAGAAGGTAGCCGTCAATGAAGGGGCCTTTCCAAATCGAACGAGTCACTTGGCGTTACCTCTTCTTAGCTCTTGCGCTGATGGCGCGAGCGCAGGATGAACTTGTCGGTCGCCTTGTTGGACCGCGTCTTCTTGCCCTTGGTCGGCTTGCCCCAGGGCGAAACCGGATGGCGGCCACCCGAGGTGCGGCCTTCGCCGCCGCCGTGCGGATGGTCGACCGGGTTCATGGTCACGCCGCGATTGTGCGGGCGCTTGCCACGCCAAACCGTGCGACCGGCCTTGCCGTCGTTGATGTTGCCGTGGTCCGGATTGGACACAGCGCCGACAGTGGCCATGCAGGAGCCGTGAACGACACGCTGCTCGCCCGAATTGAGGCGCAGGATCGCCATGCCCTGGTCACGACCGACCAGCTGACCGTAACCACCTGCCGAACGGGCGACCTGAGCGCCCTTGCCCGGCTTCAGCTCGATGTTGTGGACGATGGTGCCGACCGGCATCGAAGCCAGCGGCATCGCATTGCCCGGCTTCACGTCGACCGATTCACCGGACACGATCTTGTCGCCGGGAGCCAGACGCTGCGGAGCGATGATGTAGGACAGCTCGCCATCGTCGTACTTGATCAGCGCGATGAAGGCAGTGCGGTTCGGATCGTATTCAATGCGCTCGACCGTGCCGACGACGTCGAACTTGCGGCGCTTGAAGTCGATGATGCGGTACGAACGCTTGTGAC
>NZ_RZQG01001210.1:0-1488 GCF_003998635.1 Mesorhizobium sp. M7D.F.Ca.US.004.03.1.1 | reverse complement strand
GTTCCTGGCAGTGCTGGGTGCCATTGGCGCGAAAGCCGGCGGTGCCAATGTGTTAAGAGCAACTGTTCGCGTTACCTTCTGGGGGGCGCTAGCAATGGCGCTGACCGCCGGCATTGGCGCCGTCGTCGGTACTGCCATCTGATTCATTCGCCTGACGAATCGTTTTCCGAATTGCCGCAGGCAAAAGGCGCAAGAAAAAACTTCGCGACCCACGTTGATCGGGACTAGTGCGGTTTGCTAGATCGTCCGTAGAGCGGTGACGGTACTTTTCGAAGTTCCCGTCGGTCAGCCGCTTCCCGCGACCCGGCGCGATTTCAGATGGCCGAGAAGCCACCGTCGACAGACAACTCCACCCCATTCACGAAACTCGAATCGTCTGAAGCAAGAAACAGCGCGACCGCCGCAATTTCCTCAGGACGCCCCATCTTTCCCCGCGGGATCAGGGATTCGAACATCTGCTTCGCCTCCTCGGTGAGAACTTGGTCCTGCATCGGTGTGGCGATCGGCCCTGGGTGCAGGACGTTCACCCGGATATTCCTGCCCTTGAGTTCGTTGAGCCACCCGCGTGCGAATGCGAGCAACGTCGCCTTGCTCGCCGCATACACGCTGTAACCAGGAAAACCTTTGATCGAAGCAACTGACCCGGTCATGAAGATCGATCCGCCATCGTTGAACAGCGGCAACGCCTTCTGAACCGTAAACAGCGTGCCGCGCGCATTCAGGTTGAAGGCCGCATCGAAGTGCTGCTCGGTAATCTCGCCCAGTGGGACGGCTTCGCCCGTGCCAGCGCTTGCGTACAGGATGTCGATCTTGCCCTTTTCCCGCTTGACTGTATCGAACAGGCGGTCGAGGTCGTCGAGATTGGACGCGTCGCCGCGAACGCCGGTCACGTTCCGGCCGATCAGCTTGACGGCCTCGTCCAGCTCGAGCTCGCGAACCAGATGGAAGCGTCGTCGCATTTGCTGGAGACGCGCGTCTTCGGTCGCGACCAGAGCGTGCGCGGGCTTTTGCGGGTGACGCTGGCACCGACCCTTGCGACACACCTGCTCATGCCGGACTTCGCCGATTTCGCGCGTCTGCATCCCGACATCGAGATGGAAATCCTGTCGTCCGGCGAGCTGGCAAATCTGACCAACCGAGGGGCCGACGTCGCGATCCGCGTCGTCTACGACCGCAAAACCCTGCCGCTCAATCTTCACGGCCTGAAGGGACCGGAGCTGTTCGGCGGCGTCTACATGTCCCGGGATCGACTGGCCGCATGGCGTGCGGGCGCGCCTGATCCCATCCGGTGGATCGTCATAAGCGCTCATGGCATTCCGGATTGGGCCAGCGAGGGTGAGGTTCGCACCACGAGGGGTCCATTCAGGACCACGGACGGCGAGGCGCAGATCGTTGCTGTACGGCAAGGGCTCGGGATGACGACACTGCCGTGCTTCATTGGCGATGCCGACCCCCTACTGGTGAGGGTGCCGGGCACCGAGCTGCACA
>NZ_RZQG01000120.1:0-10378 GCF_003998635.1 Mesorhizobium sp. M7D.F.Ca.US.004.03.1.1 | reverse complement strand
TGGCAGGCTCCTACGACGTCAAGATCGTGCCGGAAAACGTCTCGGTGGCGCCGCGCGCCACCGCCGACGACCAGGCGCCGGCCTTCGCCGAGGAAATCATCCCCTTCACCAAGGATCTCGACGTCACCGAGGCTTTTGCAGATTCGGGCTACACGGGTGAAGACGCCACCGGCATGGCCGAAGCCATCGCCAAGCTGTTGAACGCGACGGCGCTCAAAGACGGAACCGTGCTGCGTGTCGGCCTTGAGGTTCACGGCGATGCCGCCAAGGTCGTGCGCACCAGCGTCTACGACCGGACCCAGCACATCGTCACCATCGCGCTCGACGATCGCGGCCAGTATGTGCCCTCGCAGGAGCCGGATCCAAACCCCGAATTGCTGACGGCCTTCGATGATTCGTCGGCGCCGGTGGTGGTGCGCGGCAATCTGCCCAACATCTATGACGGCATTTACCGCACCGCCTATTCCTACGGCATGTCCAAGGCGATGACGCAGCGGCTGATCAAGTTGCTGGCGTCCGGCGTCGACTTCCAGTCACGTCTCAATCCTGCGGATCGCCTCGAAGTGCTGTTCTCGCAGCCGGACGGCGACGACCAGACTTCCGACGATTCGGAACTTCTGTATGTCTCGGCGACGTTCGGCGGCACGACGCGCAACTTCTACCGCTTTCAGATGCAGGACGGCAGCACCGACTATTTCGACCAGGACGGCTCAAGCGCTGAGCAGTTCCTGCTGCGCAACCCGCTGCCCAACGGCAGATTTACCTCTGGCTTTGGTGCCCGCAAACATCCGATCCTCGGCTATGTCCGCATGCACACCGGCACAGATTGGGCCGCTCCTATCGGCTCGCCGATCATCGCAGCCGGCAACGGCGTCGTCGAGAAGGCGGGCTGGGCCGGCGGCTACGGCAAGCAGATCATCCTGCGCCATGCCAATGGCTATGAGACGTCCTACAATCACCAGAGCGCCTTTGCCAAAGGCATCGAACCCGGGGTGCGCGTGCGCCAGGGCCAGGTTATTGGCTATCTCGGCCAGACCGGCCTCTCCACCGGTCCGCATCTCCACTACGAGCTGATCGTCAACGGCACCAAGGTCGATTCGATGCGTGTCCGGCTGCCGGTCGGCAAGGTGCTGAAGGGCGATGACCTCGTCGCCTTCAAGCGTGAACGCGAGCGCATCGACGACCTGCTGAAGCAGGAAGACAGCGATTCGCTGAAAGTAGCGAGCGCCAAGATCGACGGTTGATCCGTCGGCTTTTTAGCCTTTCTGGTTTCTCAGCCTTGCGGATTCTCGACGCGCCGCGACCATGGCAGCCGCTCACCGGAAATGGTCGTCCAGGCGATGACAGCCGCAAGCAGGCAAAGCAGCGCGGTCACCGAAGAGACGGCGGAAAACGCAGTGTCGCTGGCGGCGAGCCTTGCCGCATCGACGGTGGGCGCAAGTCCAACCGTCGCCGGTTCGCCAAAGCCTGGCACGCCGGGCGTTGCATTCCCATCCAGTGCATTCGCGTAGACCCAGGCGGCGAGCGAACCCATCGCCGCCACCGCGATCAGACCGCCGATGCGCGAGACGGCATTGTTGATGCCGGAGGCCGCACCCGTATCCTTGTCTTCCACCGCCGTCATGATCGCCGTCGACAATGGCGACACGACCAGCGCCATGCCGAGCCCCATCAGCGCCATCAGCGGGAATGTTCCTGTCCAGAAATTGTGGATTCCGGCATGGGTGAGCAAGGCAAGTCCGGCAAAGGCGAAAGCTACGACGAGGCTGCCGCAGGCGATCGGAAAGCGCGGGCCGATCCGGTCCGATAGCTGGCCGACCGGTCCAGACAAAAGCGCGATCGACGCCGACAGGGGCAGAAAGATGAAGCCGACCTCGGCCGTGCTCAGTCCCCAGCCGGCGATCAGCAGCATCGGCAGATAGAAAAGATTGGCCGACAGTGCGAAATAGAGGAAGAACGTCGCGACATTGGCGCCGGCGAAAGCGCCGACGCGAAACAGGCTGAGGTCGATCATCGGCTCGCGCTGCCGGAGCTCGAAGACGATGAAGACAGCCAGCAAAACGACGCCGGCGGCAATGCTCGGCCCGGCCATATGGCCCTCGCCGCTGGCGCTCATCGAGGTCAGCCCGTATGCGAGCGCACCGAAAGCCAATGTGGCGAGCGCGGCACCGCCGAGATCCAGGCTGCGTTTCTCCGTCGGCGCGTCGGCTGGAACCTTGGCCAGCAGCAGATAGATCGAGATCAGGCCGAGCGGCAGGTTGATGGCGAAGATCGCTCGCCAGATGCCGTCGCCGAAAGCCGACAGCACGAAGCCGCCGAGCACCGGACCAAGTGCCGTGGTCAGCGCCGAAGCAGCCGCCCAGATTCCGATGGCGCGACCGCGTTCCTTTTTCGGGTAGGCCTTGGCGATGATGGCGAGGCTGCCCGGCACCATGATCGCCGCACCAATGCCCTGGACGGCACGAAATGCGATCAGCACCACCGCATTCGGCGCCAGCGCACAGGCAAGCGAAGCGACAATGAACAACGCAATGCCCGCCACGAAGGCGCGGCGGAGGCCGAATCGATCGCCAGCAGCGCCGCCGGCGAGGATCAGCGCCGAGAGCGTCAATGCATAGGCATTGGAAATCCACTGGGCCTCGGCCAGGCTGGCGCTGAGGTTGACGCGGATCGCCGGCGTGGCGATGGCCAGGATCGAACCGTCGATGAAGCCGAGCGCCGAGGCCAGGATTGCCGCGATCAGCACGAATCGCCGCTGCGATTGCGGACAGAACGTTCCATTCGTGACCGGGCTGGTCAGCGGGACGGCGGCGGCTTCGCTGGGTGAATGCATGGAACCTTGCTTAGACCTCCAGTGCACCGGCAACAACCAGCCAGTGGCTTGCAGCCACTGAAACCAGCCCGTCGGCCAGGGGTCGCACCCTACCCGGATGCAAACGGCGGCGGTCATGCTAGGTTTTCCAGAAAGGTGCAGACGGGGAGACATCGATGAAGCGGCCACTTGAAGCATCGGCGGAGGGACGCGGCCGTATCGTCGGCATCACCGACGGGGTGTTCGCCATCGCGCTCACCCTGATCGTTCTGGAAATCAGGGTGCCGGCGCACGAGGCGATCCATTCCGAACGCGAGTTGCTTGCCGCGATCGCTGCCTTGGCGCCGCGTTTCCTGACTTATGCCTTGAGCTTCCTGACGCTGACCATCTTCTGGTTCGGCCAGCAGGCGCAGCATGGTCTGATCGCCAAGTCCGACAGACGGCTTGCCACGTTGAACCTCTGCTTTCTCGCCTTCATCGCCCTGCTGCCGTTCTCGACCGACCTGCTGGCCGACTTCCTCGAGTTCAGAACCGCGGTGCTGGTCTACTGGCTCAATCTGCTGATGCTCGGCGTCACGTTGTTCGCCAGTTGGCGCTATGCGGAGAAAAACGGCTTCGTGGCAGAGGATGTCGACGCGGAGACCAAACGCACGGTCTATCTGCGCATCGTCAAGGCGCAGATCCTGTGGGCGCTCGGCGCCGCACTCTCACTCATCAGTCCACTGCTCGGCATCGGCTTCATTCTGATCGTGCAGTTGGTCTATGCCGCCGCACTTCGGAGTTCACTGCTGCGCAAGGTCATCGGCTGAAGGTCCGCCGACAAACTCCACCGTGACACCGGGCGAAACGAGTTTGGCCAGTTCCCGCGCATCCCAATTGGTCAGGCGCACACAGCCATGGCTTTCGGTCTTGCCGATCTTCGATGGATCCGGCGTGCCGTGGATGCCGTAGGTCGGCTTGTCCAGAGCAATCCAGACCGAGCCGACCGGGCCGTTCGGGCCAGGCGGAATGGTCAGGACCTTGTCGTTCTGGCCCTGCTTGAAATTGATGCTGGGGTTGTAGGTGTAGTTCGGATCGAGCGCGACGCGCGACACCGTATGCGTGCCGGACGGCGACGGCGTATCCGACGAGCCGATGGTGGCGGGATAGGCTGCCACCAGCTTGCCGCCGGCATCATAGGCGAAAACCTCTTTCTTGTCCTTGTCGGCGACGATGCGGGCAACCGGCGTCGAGACCAGCCTGCCGAAATTGGCGACCTTGATGATCGTGCCGGGGCGATTGAAGTTGACGTCCGGGTTGAGCGCCTTGAGATAATTCTCGTCCATGTGGAAGCGCTCGGCCAGCGCCTCGGTCACCGACGTGTAGCCCATGCGGTCGAGCTGCGCCTTCTGGCTGTAGTCTTCAGGGATCGAGGCGACATAGGGACCGGCCGCATCCTCCGGCGTGATGGTGTAGTTGGCGAAGGCATCGCCGCCGGATTGCGCCAGCGCCGCCTGGATGCCGACCGCGTCGGTCGATCGCAGATTGCTGCCGGTGATCTGGTTGTAGGCGGCGAGCGCCTTGTCGACATTAGAACCGAAACGCCCATCGATGACGCCAGGCGAAGCGCCGCCGCGGTCGAGCAGCACCTGAAGTGCGGCGACATCCTGGCGCGCTCCCAGCGAAAGCGCCGGGGCAACAGTGGTCTTGTCGCCAGCCTTCGGCGGCAGAGCCGCCTGGTCGGCGGGCAGCGCCTCTTCGGTGGGAACTGCCGGCTGGGCCGGGTCTATCGAGGCCTCGTTCAGCGGCTGGCGCTTGATGGTACCCGGCTTTGCCGGCTGCGGCGCGTCGGGATAATTGTTGTCGTAGCTGCCATCGTCCTGCGGTGCCGGCGGATTGGCTTCCACGGAATTGTCCCCATAGGGATCGTATTCGTCCGCCGGCGGCGGGATAACCCGGCCTTCCTCTTCCAACTGCTTGCGACGGAACCGCGCCATGTCTTCCGGATCGTCGAGATAGTAGCGGTCGTTGCCGTCGGGGGCGCGGCCCAACTCGCGCAGACGTGTCTCTCGACGCAACGCGCGACGGTCGAGCCGGGTCTGCGGCGGTTGGATGGCGATGACCTTGCCGGTATCGGCGTCGACGATAACGCGGTTGCCCCTGGCGTCGTAATAAATGTCCACATTGCCGTCCTGGGCGAGCAGGATGCCGCCATCATTGGCGGCTCGGACAATCGGCGGTGCGCTGTCCTGCGTCGCGGCGGCGAACGCGCCTGAAAAGGACATCCCGGCTGCGAGCGCCGAAAGGGTCAAGATCGTGCGGAACATGGTAGCCAAACTCTCCGGTCCGTAATTGCCGCCGCCCGGCAGTGTCCCTGCAAGGCGAACCCCTTCGCCAGCAAACCAGTTACCCACCATATGGTTCCAACATGAACCGGGCATGAAGATGGCGGTTTTCCGGCGCCTCGAGGAATATTAGCTAGCTTGCGGCGAGTCCCAATTCCTTGCGCGCCTGCCTGGTCAGCTTCAGGGCGACAAGGCGATGGCTCTCGCGCAGATAGTCCTTCAGCGCAGCATCATCCATGCTGTGGCTTGTCCGACGCTGGATCCACGTCATGCCGCGCGAGGCAAGATAGGGCGCGGGCCGCAGGCCCGGCTGCTCCTTGAGCACATCATAGGCGATATCGGAGCATTTGAAGGTGACGAAGAGCTGCTGGCCCTGGTCCCAGCCGCCGATCGCGAAGACCTTGGCTCCGACCTTCCAGACATGGGCGCCGCCCCACTGGACGACATGGCTCGTCGAGGGCAGCGAGGCGCAGAAGCTGTTGTAGTCGTCCAGTGTCATCCGCACCCGCCTTTCATACGAAAAAACGCCGCGCGTCCAGGATGGACGCGCGGCGTTTGGATCAGGCTGCCGCTTCCGCCGCGACGATCGTCGGCTTCGAGCGGAAGTTCAGCCGGTCGGAACCGGCTGTGACCTTGACGGTCGAGCCGTCGAGGATATCGCCGAGCAGGATCTTCTCCGCCAGCGGGTCCTGCAATTCCTTCTGCATCACCCGCTTCAGCGGCCGCGCGCCATAGGCCGGCTCATAGCCCTCGGCCGCCAGCCAGTCGATCGCCTCTTGGTCCAGCGACAGCGTGATCTTGCGGTCGACAAGCAGGCTCTCCAACCGCTTGAGCTGGATCTCGACGATGCGGCCCATATCCTGCCGGCGCAGCCGGTGGAACAGGATCACCTCGTCGACGCGGTTGAGGAACTCCGGCCGGAACGACGCCTTGACGACATTCATCACCTCGTCGCGAACCTCATCGACATCCTGGTCCTCGCCGAGATTGACGAGATATTCGGCGCCGAGGTTCGAGGTCATGATGATCAGCGTGTTGCGGAAATCGACCGTGCGGCCCTGCCCGTCGGTCAGACGGCCGTCATCGAGCACCTGCAACAGCACGTTGAAGACATCCGGATGCGCCTTCTCGATCTCGTCGAACAGTACGACCTGATAGGGCCGCCGCCGCACCGCTTCGGTCAGCGCGCCGCCTTCCTCATAGCCGACATAGCCGGGAGGCGCACCGATCAGCCGGGCCACCGAGTGCTTCTCCATGAACTCCGACATGTCGATGCGCACCATCGCGCTCTCATCGTCGAACAGGAAGCTCGCGAGTGCCTTGGTCAGCTCGGTCTTGCCGACACCAGTCGGCCCGAGGAACATGAACGAGCCGATCGGCCGATTCGGATCCTGCAGGCCCGCGCGGGCGCGCCGCACCGCTTTGGAAACGGCTTGCACCGCCTCGCCCTGGCCGACGACGCGCTTGCCAATCTCGTCTTCCATGCGCAGCAGCTTGTCGCGCTCGCCCTGCAGCATCTTGTCGACCGGAATGCCGGTCCAGCGCGAGACGATATGGGCGACGTGGTCGGGTGTGACCACCTCTTCGACCATGCCGACCTTGCCGTCCTGGGCCTCGGCCTCCTTCAGCTTCTTTTCCAGTTCCGGTATCTTGCCATAGGCAAGCTCGCCGGCGCGCTGGAATTCACCCTTGCGCTGGGCAATGGCGAGGTCGTTGCGCGCCTCATCGAGCTGCTTCTTGAGGTCGGCGGCCAGCCCGAGCTTCTGCTTCTCGGCCTGCCACTTGGCGGTGATCTCGGTCGATTCCTCCTCGAGGCCGACGAGCTCCTTTTCCAGGCGGGCGAGCCGGTCCTTCGAGGCCTCGTCCGTCTCGACCTTCAGCGCCTCGCGCTCGATCTTGAGCTGCATGATGCGGCGATCGATCTCGTCCAGCGCCTCGGGCTTGGAATCAACCTGCATGCGCAACCGCGATGCGGCTTCGTCGACCAGGTCGATTGCCTTGTCGGGCAGGAAGCGGTCGGCGATGTAACGGTTGGACAGCATCGCCGCCGCCACCAGCGCCGAATCCGAAATGCGCACCTTGTGGTGCTGCTCGTACTTCTCCTTCAGGCCGCGCAGGATCGAAACGGTGTCTTCCACCGTCGGCTCGTCGACGAACACCGGCTGGAAGCGGCGGGCAAGGGCTGCATCCTTCTCGACATGCTTGCGGTACTCATCGAGCGTGGTGGCGCCGACGCAGTGCAGCTCGCCGCGCGCCAAGGCCGGCTTCAGGAGGTTCGACGCATCCATGGCGCCATCCGCCTTGCCGGCGCCGACCAGCGTGTGCATCTCGTCGATGAACAGGATGATATTGCCGTTGGCCGAAGTGACTTCGGAGAGAACGGCCTTCAGCCGCTCCTCGAACTCGCCGCGATATTTGGCGCCGGCAATCAGCGCGCCCATGTCGAGCGCCATCAATTGCTTGTCCTTCAGCGATTCCGGCACGTCGCCATTGACGATGCGCAGCGCCAGGCCTTCAGCGATCGCCGTCTTGCCGACGCCCGGCTCGCCGATCAGCACCGGATTGTTCTTGGTGCGGCGCGACAGCACCTGGATGGTGCGGCGGATCTCGTCGTCACGACCGATGACCGGATCGAGCTTGCCGGCACGCGCATCGGCGGTCAGGTCGCGCGCGTATTTCTTCAGCGCATCGTAGCCCTGTTCGGCACTCGCCGAATCGGCGGTGCGGCCCTTGCGGACGTCGTTGATGACCTGGTTGAGCGCCTGCGCGGTGACGCCGGCCTTGGCCAGTATGTCAGCGGTCTTGGCCGACTTTTCCATGGCGAGCGCCTGCAAGAGCCGCTCGACCGTGACAAAGCTGTCGCCGGCTTTCTTGGCCAGTTCCTCGGCGGTCGAAAACACTTTTGCCAGCGGCTGCGCCAAATAGAGCTGGCCATTGCCGCCCTCGACCTTGGGCATCGCTTCGAGCGCCGTCTCGACGCCAAGCTTGACGTCGCGGACGTTGCCGCCGGCGCGTTCGATCAGCGACGCGGCCAGGCCCTCGTCGTCGTCTACGAGCACTTTCAGGATGTGTTCGGGGGTGAACTGCTGGTGGTTGCGGGAGAGCGCCATGGTCTGCGCTGACTGGATGAAGCCGCGCACACGCTCGGAGTATTTCTCAAGGTTCATATCTGTCTCCTTCCATCACCGGCCCGCTTTGCGGCACCGGATCAGATTGCGGTGACGGACCCGCCCATTCGAGCCGGATCCTGTTCAGCCGAGATATGGTGCATAGGCCATGCTGTCTCAAGACGCCTTGATGTCGGTCAACGCATAATATTCCATCGCCGCGCAAAAACAAAAACGGCGGAGATTTCTCCCCGCCGCTCAACGTCTTGAAGTGTCGTTCTATCAGTTGTCGATATCGACAATGACCGGTTCAGCATTGCCGCTGTCGACCGGGGCAGCAGCAGCCTCACTGGCGTCGGCCCCGGAATTGGCATTGTCGCCGCCGTCAATCTGATCGGCGTTGACGCGCGGACGGCGCGGACGCCTCGGGCGACGGGCAGCACCGCTTTCGGCGGCCGCCTCGTTGAGCTCGGCCTGGGCGGCAAGACCCGCCGGCGACAGGTTCTCGAACAACGGAGCCGGCTCAGCCGCGGCAACGGACTCGGTCGGCGAAGCGGCTTCGCCCTGGATCGGGGTCTCGTTGCTCTGGGGCTGACCACCTTGCTCGGAGGACGAACCGAAGTCGCGCTGGCCGTTCTGGCCGTAACCGCCATTGGGGCGACGATCGCGATGGCGTGCGCCATTGTTGTCGCGGCCACCATTGTTGCGCCCGCCATTGTCACGCCCGGCATTGTCGCGATTGTCGCGGCCACCTTCCCGGTTCAGCGCGACCTCGGCCGGCATGCCTTCGATGACCGGCTGCGGCCCGGCGCCATGGTTGACCACCGGAACCTGAGCATCGGAAACAGTGTTGCTGTTGTTGCCGCCATTGTCGAAATCGTCGCGATCCTCGTCGCCGTCATCGTCGAAATCATCGCGATTCTGCTGCGCGTTCTGGATCGGCATCTGCGCCTGCGCGGCTGCGATGATGCGATTGTAATGTTCGGCATGCTGGAGATAGTTCTCCGCCATGACCCGATCGCCGGAGCTGTGCGCATCACGGGCAAGGGTGGCGTATTTTTCGGCGATCTGCTGAGCCGAACCGCGGATCTTCACGTCCGGGCCATTGCTCTCGTAGTTGCGCGTCAGGGGGTTTGGTCCCTTGCGGTTGTTGTTGTTATTATTATTGTTATTGTTACCACCGCCGCCGCCATTGTTGTTGCGACCGCGCATGCGCCTGTTCTGCTGTTGTGGCCTCATCAAACTCTCTTCATTTTGAAATTTTCGAAAAACTCTTCACGAACGGAGGCGCTCATGCAGCCAGCCGTTTCGTCTCTTCACCGGCGTTCGCCCGCATCGATTGCGTTGGCGCCACGTGCCATCCTGTTCCGGTTACATCACTTGCCGGACGATTCCCGCACGAAGCTTGGGCATCGTTTGCGCAAGAAGGCAGCTATTTCCAAGGAAAACCGAATCGCTAAGAGCACTGCCTGCTTCGTCTCATCCGGTTAAGGCGACCCTAGCCGTATTCCCCGGTATTGCCAAGCGCTTTTTTGCACTGCGTCAAGGCTTTATCCTTTCAAAGACAATAACCCTGTCGTTTCCGCCGAGGTCACGAAAAGCACCGCCCGGGACGTAGCCGGCTGCAGCGAATATCTCGCAGACCTCATTGTGCTGCGTGTGGCCGATCTCGACCGCAATCCTGCCTTCAGTTTCCAAAAACCTTGCCGCCTCCGCGGCGATGATCCTGTAGGGGTTCAGACCGTCCGCGCCGCCATCCAAGGCCAAGCGCGGGTCGAAATTGCGGACTTCGTCCTGCAGATTTCCAATGTCTTCCGAGGGTATATAGGGAGGGTTTGCGGCAATTACATGGTACCGGCCGGAAACTTTTTCGAACCAGTCCGACTGAAGCACCGTGAACCGGCCTGCAAGGCCCAGTTGCCCGGCATTGCGGGCTGCCGTCGCCAACACGCCCGCGGACAGATCGACGCCGGTGGCGATCGCTGTCGGCACGGCGCTGAGCAGCGCCAGTGCAATGGCGCCGGTGCCGGTGCCAAGATCGAGGATGCGGCACTCGCCTTCCCGGACCGCCACCGCCCTGACGAAAGGCAGCATCGCTTCGACCAGCGTTTCGGTATCGGGCCGCGGCTCCAGCG
>NZ_RZQG01001209.1:0-1491 GCF_003998635.1 Mesorhizobium sp. M7D.F.Ca.US.004.03.1.1 | reverse complement strand
GATCATGGTGCGGTCGAGCGCCAGGTCCTTGTCGGCCAGCCGGCGCAGCAAGCGCATCATCTCGGTTTCCGACTTGTTTTCGCGGAAAACAGGCTGGGTCATGAACTCCTTGCCGCGCGGCTTGCCGGGCACCGTGCTGTCGGTCGACGAAGCGGCCTTGGCGTCGAACAGGGCCGCGATCGCATCGAGATCGGCATCGGTCGAGGTCTCGTCGAAGCTGATGCCGACATGGTCGGCATCGATGATGCGCAGCAGCCGGCCGGTCTTTTCAGCCGCAGTGGCGATCCGCGCCGCCTTGCCCTTGGTCTCCACCGTCACCGTGTCGAAACGGCTGGCACCGATCACCGACACGCCTGCCGCTTCGAGGCCGCTTGCCAGACGATTGGCCAGCGTGTGGATGCGCCCGGCAATCGCCTGCAGCCCGGCGGGGCCATGCCAGATCGCATAGGCGGTCGCCATGTTGGCGAGCAGCGCCTGCGCGGTACAGATGTTGGAGGTCGCCTTGTCGCGGCGGATATGCTGTTCGCGTGTCTGCAAGGCAAGCCGGTAGCCGGGACGTCCCTTGCTGTCGGTCGACTGGCCGACGAGGCGGCCGGGCATCAGTCGCGTCAATTTGTCGGAGACGGCGCAATAGGCGGCGTGCGGCCCGCCAAAGCCCATCGGCACGCCAAAACGCTGCATCGGGCCGACGGCAATGTCGGCGCCAAGTTTGGCCGGCGCATCGGTCAGCGCCAGGCCGAGCGGGTCGGCGATGAAGACGACGATGGCGCCGGCCGCCCGAGCCTTGTCGATCGCCGCCTTGTGGTCGCCATAGACGCCAAACGTATCCGGCCAGGAGACGAGCAAAGCGGCGGTGTTGTCGTCGATCGTCTCGCCGTCGATCTCGATGCCGAGCGGCTCGGCGCGGGTGCGCACGACATCGAGCGTCTGCGGGTGCGGCGTGCCGGCCAGCGCCACCTTGGTGCGCTTGTCGCGGTGGTGGCGCAGCGCAATGCCGACGGCTTCGGCGACGGCGGTCGCTTCATCGAGCAAGGAGGCCGATGCCACCGGCAGGCCGGTCAGTTCAGTGACCAGCGTCTGGAAGTTGAACAGCATTTCGAGCCGGCCCTGGCTGATCTCGGCCTGATAGGGCGTGTAGGCGGTGTACCAGGCCGGGTTCCCGAACAAATTGCGCTGGATGACCGGCGGCACGTGGACGCCGTGATAGCCGGCGCCGATGAAGCTTTTCAGCACCGTATTTTTCGCCATGGTCGCCGACAATTCGGCCAGCGCTTCTGCTTCGCTGGCCGGCGCGGGCAGGGCCAGCGGCACGTCGAGGCGAATCGACTGCGGCACGGCCTGGCTGATCAGCGTCTCGACGGACGGAACGCCGATCACGGCAAGCATGGCTCTGACATCGTTGACGCTCGGACCGATATGGCGGGCCGAGAAGGGAGTGAGTGCTGCGGTCATGTCAATACGTCCTGATATCAGCCGATATGGGCTTTGTAG
>NZ_RZQG01001208.1:0-1493 GCF_003998635.1 Mesorhizobium sp. M7D.F.Ca.US.004.03.1.1 | reverse complement strand
GCGCGGCCAGCGACTGGGCCGTCTCGATGGCGCGGGCGACCAGCTTCTGGTCGGCGGCATCGAACGTGCCGGCAATCTCGCTTGCACGAGCTGCCAGATGGTCGGCGGTGTCCTGAGCCCGGGCGGTCAGCTGATCGGCGGTTTCCTGGGCGCGGGCGGCGAGCTTCTGGTCCGCCGCTTCGAAGGTGCCGGCGATCTGACTTGCGCGAGCAGCCAGCTGATCAGCGGTTTCATGGGCACGGGCCAGCAGCGAGCTGGACGTGTCGTCTGCGCGGGCAAGCAAGGCGTTCGACGTATCTTCCGCACGGGCGTGCAGTCGACGATCGGCGTCCTCGAAGGTGCGGGCGATGTCCTCGGCCCGCGCCAGCAAGGCGGCAGAGGTCTGCTCGGCGCGCTCGGCGATCTTGCGGTCGGCGTCACTGAACGCCGCACCGGCCTGCTCATGCAGCGTGCTGGTGACTTCCAGCACCTTTTCGCGCAGGGCGCCGGCGACAAACACGGCGCTCTTCTCGAGCACGGCGCGGACGTTGTCGACACCTGTCGAAAGCGCACGCTCCATGGTGCCGGCGCGTTCCTCGATGATGCCGGTCTGACGGCTGAAGGCCTGCTCGATCTTTTCGACATCCCCGGCGATTGCCGCGGAGATATCGGTGCTCCTGGCGGCGATCTGATCGATATGGCCCGACAGCGAGCGGTCGACGTCCCTGCGGGACTCGGCGAGCTTGCCGAGATCGTCTTCCAGCGCGCGGGTCAGCATATTGCGACCTTCGGACAGCTTGCCGACATGTCCGGCAATGACGTCGTCGATATCGCTGCGGCTTTCGGTCAGCTTCTGCAGGTCAGCTTCGAGGGCGCGTTTGAGAATGTCGCGGCCCTCGGCCAGTTTCTCCACCTGACCGGCGACCAAACCGTCGATGCTGGAGCGGCTTTCGGCCAACTTGGCCAGATCGGCTTCTAGCGCGCGCTTGAGAACGTCGCGGCCTTCGGCGAGTTTCTCGACCTGGCCGGCGACCAGGCCGTCGATGCTGGAGCGGCTTTCGGCCAGCTTGGCGAGATCCTCCTCGAGCGCCTTCGACAGGGTCGAACGTTCCTGGACAAGCCTTTCCGCGTGGCTGTTGACAAGGCCGCCGACGTTTTCGAGGTCGGCCTCAAGTGACCTCGACAGGGTCGAACGATCCTGTGCGAGCCGTTCGGAATGGCTGTTGATCAGACCGTTGACGTTTTCGAGGTCGGCCTCGAGCGCTTTCGACAGCGTTGAACGATCCTGGACGAGCCGTTCGGAATGGCTGTTGACCAGGCCGTTGACGCTTTCGAGATCAGCCTCGAGCGCCCGGGCGAACTGTGCCCGGTCATCGACCAGTTTCTGCGACTGGTCGGCAATGGTGCCCTTGATCGCGTTGAGGTCGGCTTCCAGAGCGCGCCGCAGGATATCTCGGCCCTCGGACAGCTTCTCGACCTGACCGGCGACCAGCCCGTCGATGCTGGAGCGGCTG
>NZ_RZQG01001207.1:0-1493 GCF_003998635.1 Mesorhizobium sp. M7D.F.Ca.US.004.03.1.1 | reverse complement strand
GACAGCTTCTCCCACAGGGGGAGAAGGGAGATCCTCACGTCCTATTTCCGCAACACCATCGGCCGCCCCAGTAGAAACCGGATGAAATTGCCGGCGTTGCGCGAGGCCTTGGCGGAGGTCTGCGGCATCTGCTTTTGCGCAGGCTCTTTTCGGGCAGCCGCGCGCGTTTCTGTTTCGGCACCGGGCCGGCCCACCGTGAAAGCCGGCTCCGCGACCGGCTTGCCGCGCAAGACATTGGCTGCATTGTTGTCGTGGATGACGATGCACCATTGGGCCTCCTTCGAGGCCGCCCCAACGGTGTTGAAACGCATCGCCATCTTCGTGTGCTCGTCGCAATAGACCCCGTTCATGGACGGTGATCTCTTCTCGACCAGCGTGCCGAAGGCCGACGTCGGATATTCGTGCTGCGTATAGCGGTTGGTTGCCGCATCGAAATTCTGGCCGTGCGGAAAGGCTATATAGAGCGGTTGCTGGTTCACTTCGCCCTTGGCGATTTCCCGGCGCGCGTAGAAGTCGACACGCTCCATGAAGCTCGGCGCCAGCGCGTCATCGCTGTCGAGCCGCGTCAGCGAAACGAATTCGGCATCGGTGTCGCTTTGGACAAACGCATTGAAGGCAACATTGTAGTCCGCGCCGGCATCGACGAGGACCGGCCTGACGTCGATCCCGATCGCACAATCGCAGACGGTCCGGATGTAGTTCTCGTGTGTCTCGGAATCGAACCCGACCAGGACCGTAAAGTCCTTCAGCGACTGGCCATCGAGCGAGGGCGCGCAATAGGTGTCGAACAACGCCAGCCGCTCGACCAGCCACACCGGGTCGAGATTGGCTCTGCCCTTTCCATTCCATTGGCTCGGCATGAAGCCGGTGGCGGTGTTGTAGCGAATCGCCACGTATTTCTTCAGGTCGGAGTTCATTGGCTGAGACTAGAGCATGATGCCGAACGGTGGAATCCGGTTCTCGGAAATGCTCGCGCGGGCCGGGCAACCCACCCTAGATATGCAGCGCGTGCCCGAGCGCCTTCAGCGCTGCTTCCTGGAACCCCTCGCCTTGCGTCGGATGCGCATGGATGGTGCCGGCGATGTCCTCCAGCCTTGCGCCCATTTCGAGCGCCAGCCCGAAAGCCGCCGCCAGTTCCGACACGCCCTGCCCGACCGCCTGGATGCCGAGCACCAGATGGTTGTCCGCCCGCGCCACGACGCGAACAAAGCCGTCCTCGCCCAGCTTGGTCATCGCCCGCCCATTGGCGGCGAATGGGAACATGCCGATCTTGATCTCGCCGCCGAGCGCCTTGGCCTCTTCCGGTGACAGGCCAGCGGTGACGAGTTCCGGATCGGTGAAGCAGACGGCGGGAATGGAGCGCTTGTCCCAGCTGCGCTTATGGCCGGCGATGATCTCGGCGACCATTTCACCCTGAGCCATCGCGCGGTGCGCCAGCATCGGCTCGCCGGTGACGTCGCCGATGGCAAAGATGCCGCGCATCGAGGTGCGGC
>NZ_RZQG01001206.1:0-1498 GCF_003998635.1 Mesorhizobium sp. M7D.F.Ca.US.004.03.1.1 | reverse complement strand
ATCCGGGACCTTGGACGCGCAGAGCGAACCGCCGGTGCGGAACGGCAGGCCGAGGCGGCGCGCCAGCTGTGCGGCGCCATAGGAAACCAGCGACGGCTCCGGCGTGCCGAAGGTCGGTGCGCCCGACTGCATCGAGATCGACGAGGCGAAGGTGCCGAACAGCACCGGCGCGCCCGGCCGGATCAGCTGCGTGAACGAGGCGCCGGCCAGCACTTCGGCCAGAACCTGCGTCAGCGTGCCGGCCACCGTCACCGGGCTCATCGCGCCGGCAAGGATGAACGGCGTGACGATGCAGGCCTGGTTGTGGCGCGCATAGACTTTCAGCGCGCCGAGCATGGTCTCGTCGAACACCATCGGCGAGTTGGCGTTGATCAGGCTGGTCAGCACCGTGTTGTTTTCGACGAAATCGTCGCCGAACACGATCTTGGCCATGGCGACGGTGTCTTCGGCGCGCTCCGGCGCGGTCACCGAACCCATGAACGGCTTGTCGGAATATTTGATGTGGCTGTAGATCATGTCGAGGTGGCGCTTGTTGACCGGCACATCGACCGGCTCGCACACCGTGCCGCCCGAATGGTGGATCGACGGCGCCATATAGGCAAGCTTCACGAAATTCTGGAAATCCTCGATCGTCGCGTAACGCCTGACGCCATCGAGGTCACGCACGAAGGGCGGACCGTAGACCGGCGCGAAAACGGTGGCGTTGCCGCCGATCTGCACCGAGCGCTCGGAATTGCGGGCGTGCTGGGTGTAGACGGACGGCGCGGTCTTGAGCAGCGAACGGCACAGACCCTTCGGAAAGTGCACGCGCTCGCCCTTGACGTCGGCGCCGGCCTCTTTCCACAGCTGCAGCGCTTCCGCGTCATCGCGGAAGATGATGCCGATCTCCTCAAGCACCGTGTCGGTGTTCTTCTCGATCAGCGCCAGGCCTTCCTCGTCCAGCACCTCATAAACGTTGATCTTGCGCTTGATGTAGGTGAGCTGCGTGCCCGGACCGCCGCCCGAACGTGCTGCCCGCCGGGCAGCAGCCCCGCCGCTGGCGCCGCGCCCACGTCGCGCGTTTGACGCTTCCTGATCGACTGCCGCGTGTTCGCTCATGGTGGTTCTTCCCTGAATTTGTTCTTGTCTGGAATCCATAGCGGCTGCCTCTCGCCGCTTCTTGCCAGATCGTAGCCATGCACCCTATTCGAAACGGCCCGCCAGCGCCAACGCCTGTCGCAAAATCGACAAGAATTCCAAGAGAGTTACGGTCGCTTTCCTTTTGCGGGAAGTCGCAAATCAGCTATGGATACATGCCCTCAGCGGGTTAGGTATGAACGCGAATATTTTGTGCTTTGCGACATGGTCGCGATGCCGGCAGGAGCTCGATACAAATGTCCGACGACGAGATCATCCTTTCCGAACTTTCCGACGACGAGTTGGTGCAGCAGATGCACGACGATCTCTATGACGGGCTGAAGGAAGAGATCGAGGAAGGCACCAACATCCTGCTCGAGCG
>NZ_RZQG01001205.1:0-1501 GCF_003998635.1 Mesorhizobium sp. M7D.F.Ca.US.004.03.1.1 | reverse complement strand
ACTATTTTACCGTCTGGCACAATGTGTTCGAGCGCGGCGGCCTGAAGCGCGGCGAAACGCTGCTCGTCCATGGCGGCTCGTCCGGCATCGGCACCACCGCAATCCAGCTTGCCTCGGCCTTCGGCGCCTATGTCATCACCACCGCCGGCAGCAAGGAGAAGTGCGACGCCTGCCTGAAGATCGGCGCCGACCGGGCGATCAATTATCGTGACGAGGATTTCGTCGCCGCGGTCAAGGAAGCGACTGGGGGCAAGGGCGCCAATGTCATCCTCGATATGGTCGGCGGCTCCTATGTCGAGCGAAACTACGAGGCGGCGGCGGTCGAAGGCCGCATCGTCCAGATCGCCGTGCAAGGCGGCGCTGTCGCAAGCGCGGACTTTTCGAAGATCATGGTCAAGCGGCTTACCCACACTGGCTCAACGCTGAGGCCACGCACCGTCGAGTTCAAGGCGGCGATCGCGGCGGCGCTGGAAGCGCAGGTGTGGCCGTTGCTCGGCACCCGCAAGGTGGCTCCCGTCATGGACATGATCTTCCCGCTCAGCGAGGCCTGGCGGGCGCATGAGCGCATGGAAGAGGGTGAGCATATCGGCAAGATCGTGCTCGACGTCGGCTGACAGCGGCATCGCTCGCTCGGCCTGCAGGCCGAGCGAGCGAGGTCCGCCTCCGCGGCTGCCTACAAGATGAACAGAAGCTTAATGCTGCAATGCAGCATTTGCATCATTGCTATGCAAAATCGGCCATTCAAGTCCTCATCGATGACGCCTATTTGAGCACCATCGAAACGAACATCATTCTGGAGGACTACCATGAACCCGATCCGCGCTTTCCGTAACTGGCGTATGTACACCGAGACCGTCCGCGAACTGAACCGTCTCAACGCACGTCAGCTCAGCGATCTCGGCATCAACCGCGCCGACATCGAAAAGATCGCCCGCAAGGCCATCTAAAGCCAGGTCTGGTCCGCTCCGGCGGACCAAGCCGTAGAAGCCAGAGCCGCATCAGACGACTTTCGTCGCGGTTCCGAGCCCGCTGGACCCAGTCTGGCGGGTTTTGTCGTTTTAGGGCCGGGATGATCGACGACGGTCTCAACCGATGCCGATCATCGAGCAGGATTGACCTCAGTTTTCAGCATGGCATCTTGGCTCGGGCGCTTTCACAAGGGCGAACCCTGATGGAAGCAGCGGCAAGCTCCAACATCCCGCCAAGACCGGGTGCACTTGTCTCGAACGGATCTTTGCCAAGACCGGAACCCGCCAGCAAAGCCAGCTTGTCGTTCTGCTCAAGAGTGCGGAACCGTTTCGGCAAGGCCCCGCAGCTTCCGGCGATTGCTTCCAAAAACGTTGCGAAACGGCAAGAGAGCGGTTATACAGACCGCGAATTTCCCATTTTGGTGGCTCTAAACCACCGCCCGCGCGGGAACGCGGGCGAACGAGAAGGATTTTTAAATGGCCAATACGCTGCTGATGCCCAAGGCGACCGCCGTCTGGCTGGTTGACAACAC
>NZ_RZQG01001204.1:0-1502 GCF_003998635.1 Mesorhizobium sp. M7D.F.Ca.US.004.03.1.1 | reverse complement strand
CCAGCGCCGGGCCGAGCCGTTCCAGCAGGCTGAGACCTGCCTCGGTCGGCACGACACTGCGCGTCGTGCGGTTGAACAGCCTGACGCCGAGCTGCACTTCCAGGCGACGCACCGCCTCACTCAAGCCCGAAGCGCTGCCGCCGCTGGCACGCGCGCCATCGCGAAAGCCGCCGGCGCGCGCCACCGCAACGAAGGCGTTCAGATCACTGAGATCCATCATTGTTCGCCATTCCGCACAGCCTGTGTGGATTGTACCTGATTATCACGAGGTTGAGCAACGCCTATCTCTGCCTCCTCAAAAGGAGATCAAGCATGTCCAATATTCAACAGGCCGGCACCTTCACCCTTGGCAGCCACAGCGTGAAGCGGCTCGGCTACGGTGCCATGCAACTCGCCGGACCCGGCGTGTTCGGGCCGCCCAAAGACCGTGACGCGGCATTGGCAGTGCTGCGCGAGGCCATTGCGCAAGGCGTCGACCACATCGATACCAGCGATTTCTATGGGCCGCACGTCACCAACCGGCTGATCCGCGAGGCCCTGGCACCCTACAAGGACGATCTGGTCATCGTCACCAAGATCGGCGCCCGGCGCGGCACGGATGGATCGTGGCTGCCGGCCTTTTCTCCCGAAGCGCTGACCCAGGCGGTGCACGACAATCTCAGCAATCTCGGGCTCGAGGTGCTTGATGTGGTCAATTTGCGCATCATGTTCGATACCCATGGTCCAGCCGAGGGATCGATCGAAGCCCCGCTCGCTGTGCTGGCCGGGCTTCAACAACAGGGCCTGGTCCGGCACATCGGGCTGAGCAACGTGACGTCGGCGCAGATAGCCGAAGGACGCCGGATCGCCGAGATCGTCTGCGTGCAGAACCAGTACAATCTGGCACATCGCGACGACGACGCCCTAATCGACGACCTTGCCCGCGACGGCATTGCCTATGTGCCGTTCTTCCCGCTCGGCGGCTTCAATCCACTGCAATCTTCCACCCTGTCGAAAGTCGCAGCGCGCCTCGGCGCCACACCCATGCAGGTCGCGCTCGCCTGGCTGCTGCGCCGCGCGCCCAACATCCTGCTGATCCCCGGCACATCGTCGGTCGGGCATCTCAGGGAAAACCTAGCGGCGGGTGAACTCGAATTGCCACAGGATGTGCTCAGCGAACTGGACGGCGTGGCGCTGGCGGCTTGAAGCTAGCCAATCTCCCCCCTCGTGGGGGAGATTGGCTGCCGCAGCCGCCGCTTAGTTGATACTCGCCGTATTCGCCGGCTCAGCCGGCCGCGCCTCATCAGCATAAGGCACGCGAAAACCGTTCGCCGCCAGCCAGTCGATGGCCGCCTTCGGCTCGTCGGTCTGGATGATGGTGGCGCCCCGATCAGCCCAAAAACCCCAGCTTTCGCGCGGCAGGCTGGCTTGCACTGCCAGTTCGTCGCCGCGGCCGCCAGCCAGGAAGCCGCCCGGCTTGTTGACGATGGCGTAGGTGTCGGCCCAGATGTGCCAGTTGCCCC
>NZ_RZQG01001203.1:0-1503 GCF_003998635.1 Mesorhizobium sp. M7D.F.Ca.US.004.03.1.1 | reverse complement strand
CTCTTATTGAGGGAATACATGCGATTCTCCTTCGTTGCCTACCAGTCGACAATGACTGTACAAAGGCAACTTGTGAGCAGCATTTTAGACCCACCTTATAAAAGCATTCTCGTGAAGATGGCTTGCAAGCTCTCACCTAAGCGGAGTCAATTTTAGCCAATCATCAACCAAAAGGCCGCGACCTTCGGCAGGTACGGTTGGGGTTGGAACACGCGCTGAATGGCGCAGCGCGGTCCCGTTAGCCCGTTAGACAACTGTTTGACAATAGCGGCGCCGGCGGACGGGGCGTCATGGCTTCTTCGTCATCCGGCGTAACGGTTCCCCAGCCGATCGCAGCGAGCAGTCTCCTGGCAGCATGTCAACGGCAGGTCCCTACTCTGATTTTAGTCATGTCCCTCACCATCAGGGGGTGGCGCGGTAAATCTGGGGGACGTGCGGGCCTGCCAACATCCGCATGGGAGGAGCGAATGGAAGCCACCGTTGCGGCTTGAGGCACAGTCCCGGCTGAACAAAAAGGCCCGCTGGCTCGAGGCAGCGGGCCTTGTTTACGACTGACGCAGCGAATTATTAGTTTGCGCCGCCGAGCTGCTTGGTCATCTTGCAGAAATTGTCGTGCGCCTTCGCAATAGCCTCGTCGCCGCATTCCTTCATCATGGCTGCACGGTCCTCTTCCTTCATGGTCATCCAGGCAGCCTTGAATTCCGCCTCGGACTTCATGGTCTTCATGCCGGCATCGGTGAAGAATGGCGACATTTTCGCCGGATCATCGAGCGCGGACGTCCCGGTGCTGCCGCCTGCGAGCGCCGAACCAGTGATCATTGCGAGCGAAATCGCACCCGTAGTGAGCATCTTTAAATTCATGGAAAATTCCTCCTGCTAAAGGCTGTTCAAATATCAGGTTGTTCCATCAACTTCGTTCGTCGGAAAAGTTTCCCCGAGCGATCGCACTTTAACGGGCTCTGTGTGGGTCCGCGTTCCAACCGGTCGGCCCGCGTCAGGGCGATAAGCGGGCCGGCCGGAGCATTGCGGTCCTCGGCCGGCAGGGGGACGCTGCCGGCGATGAGAATAGTCCGTAGTATGAGGTCCATATGGCAAAAAGCCCGCCACTCTGAGGGGAGAGCAGCGGGCCAAGGTCTGGAGTGGTGCTGGGATCAACCAGCGTAGGTCAACTTGCGGCAGCGAGGTTGGTTGCCACCCATGTGCATATTTACATTCGCCTTCGCGCTTGCCAGAACAGCGCGGCGGAGAACAAACCAGGACGAGGCGCTGGCGGGCGGTCACGGAGCCCCGTTTAGCCAGAAATCGGTGCTCGCAGCGGGAAATGCCGGGATCAATTTGTCCTGTTGATGGACGTAACCGCAAGGTTCGTTAGCTTGTTGTTGGTGGCTTTTTCCTGGTCGAGGATCTCGCTCAGCAACTTATGAGCCTGATCATGCCCGAGGTCCTTTGCCCATTCCCGCAGCGAGCCGTATCGGGATATCTCATAGTGCTCGACTGCTTGAC
>NZ_RZQG01001202.1:0-1503 GCF_003998635.1 Mesorhizobium sp. M7D.F.Ca.US.004.03.1.1 | reverse complement strand
AGTGGACGCCGTCCAGCGTGATCGACTGCCCGTCGCCGAGCGCAATCACCGCGTTGCCGTTGGCATCGTCGGCTATATGAGTCTGCAGGTCGGCAAAGTCTGCCAATCCGTTGTAGCCGATAAGGTCGATCTGGTCGGCCGCGGCGTCGAAATTATGCACCGTATCGGCACCGATCGGCTGCGAGAAGACGAAGAGGTCGTTGCCGCTGGAGCCGGTCAGCACGTCGTCGCCCGACCAGGCGAAGATCGGCGAACCCGGAGCGTACGCCTCGACATTGTCGGCGATCGACGCGCTGCCCGTCGTGCCGTCGGCATTGGTCCAGGTCAGTTGCACGTCGAGCACCGCGGCGCCGGTGAATTCGACCGGTGTGGTCACGGTCAGCCCGTGCAGGTCGTTGGTCTGTGTCGTCCAGCTTCCGTCGGCGTTATGGGTTGCGCCGTCGATGGTCCAGCCCGAAGGCACGTCCTTCACCGTGACGGTGATGAGCGCACCCTCATGCGATGGATCGGTCAAGGCGAGATTGATGGGCTCGCCGGAGGTGCCGGCGGGCTTGAGGCCGCCTTGGCTGACGGCCGCGTTCGTATGACCAGTTGTATCCGAGAATGCTCCGGCATCGATACCAAGGGTGTAGGACGATCCGTTGCTGCTTCCTGCTCCTTTGTCCACTTGGAATGTATACTGAGTGTGGGCTGCGTTGAAGCTTCCTGACCCAGCGATCACGCTGACATTTGGCAGGCCGGATACATGCATCACGTTTGATAGATTTGCAAAATTCGCGTTGACGGCCGTAGTAAACGTTATGGTGACGGTACTTGGGTCAGCGTTGCTCCCCTGCTTGCCATCCGCAACCAAGGTAATTAACCCGGGAGTAACTTCATCCGTGCCGAAGACCGTCACGGCCAGGTTGGCCGATGATGTTCCGCCATGCCCATCCGAGACCGTATAGGTGAAGCTGTCCGTGACGGTCTGGCCCGCTGCCAGCGCCTGCACATTGGCTTGGGCATTCGCCACAGTATAGGTGTAGGCCCCGGTCGCCTTGGTGATTACAAGCGAGCCATAAGTTCCGGTCTTGGTGAATGTGGTGCCGTTGTCGATGCCGCCCGAGAGCGCGGAGACAGCCAGTGTATCGGCATCCGGATCGGTATCAGCATGGTCCGAGAACGTTCCCGACGGTGCACCGGCATGCACGAGCGTCTGAAGCACGTTGCCAGTTGCGCTTGTGTTGGTGTCTTCTTTCGCCCAATTGGTATCAGCGACAGCGACTGGTGCGCCGTTGTCGCTCGTGCCGAGGATATCGATATGCACCGAGGTGGGAGTGCCGTCGGCACTGATCACGTCGAAGTTCTCGGTGTAATGCTGGCCGCCAACGAATTCATTGTGGGCCGAAGAGGCGGTGTAGGTCCAGGCGCCGGCCGCATTGATGGCGAAGGTGCCATAGGCTCCGACGGTTGCGGCCTGGGCGACGAAGGTCGCCGGGCTGTCGACATCGGAGATGGTGAGCG
>NZ_RZQG01001201.1:0-1506 GCF_003998635.1 Mesorhizobium sp. M7D.F.Ca.US.004.03.1.1 | reverse complement strand
CGCCATAGACCAGACCTTCTATGACAAGGACGAGGCCCATGGCGGCGAGAAAATCCTGCACCGGCCGCTACTGGCCGGTGCTTGGCTGTGCCGCCGGCGCGGCAGGTGCCGTCGCCGGAGCGGTTGGGGCCGGCGAAACCGACTTCGCCGGCGCCTCGCTGCCGTCGGGATTGCGGAAGAAACGGAAGAACTCCGAGTTCGGCGACAGCACCATCGTCGTTCCGGTGTTGTCCAGCGCCGTGCCATAGGCATTCATCGACCGGTAGAAGTCGAAGAAAGCCGGATCGCGCTGATACGCTCCCGCGAACGTGGCGCTGCGCTGGGCTTCGCCCTCGCCTCGCAGGATTTCCGACTCTTTCTGCGCTTCGGCGACGATCTCGACCACTTCGCGATCGGCGCGGGCCGTGATGCGCTGCGCCGCTTCGTTACCGCGTGCCCTCAGCCGCGCGGCTTCCGCCAGGCGTTCCGCCTTCATGCGGTCGAAGGTCTGCTGTGAGACCTCGGCCGTGAGATCCGTGCGGCGGATACGGACATCCTCGATCTGCAGGCCGAGCGACGTTGCGTCGGGCCTGAGCTGATCGCGGACTTCGCGCATCATCACGGCGCGCTGTTCGGAGAGTGCGGCCTCGAAATCGCGCAGACCGTAGACACGGCGCAAGGCGGCGTCGAGACGCGTCCTGAGCCGGGCTTCGGCCAATTCGATCTGACCGGACACGGCGGAGCGGAAGACCCGCGGATCCGAGATGCGATAGGCGATGAAGGCGTCGACCTCATAGAACTTGCCGCCCGACACCTGGACGCGAATGTTGTCGAGGTCGAAGCGCAGCACCCGGTTCTCGATCAGTTGCACCGTGTCGGCGTCGAAGAACGAGAACGGCGCCTTGAAGTAGATGCCGGGCTTGCTCTTGACGTCGACGATCTCGCCGAACCTGAGCACCAGTGCCTGCTGGCGCGCATTGACCACAAAGACCGACGAATAGAGCAGGAACAGGATGACGGCCGCTGCGACGACGATGATGGGAAGACGGTTGGCCATCACTGGTTACCTCCCGTAACGCCACCAGCGGCGGCTGGTGCCGGCGCTTTCGGCTGCAATGCCGGCAGCGGCAGATAGGGCACAACACCCTGCCCGTTGCCTTGCTCGACGATAACCTTGTTGGAATCCTTCAGAACCTTCTCCATGGTTTCGAGGTAGAGCCGCTTGCGTGTCACATCGGGCGCCTTGGCATACTCGTCATAGACCGAGATGAAGCGCTGCGCCTCACCCTCGGCTTCCTGCACGACCCGGTTCTTGTAGGCGGCCGCGTCTTCGCGGATCTGTGCGGCCTCGCCGCGTGCCTGGCCGAGCTTCTGGTTGGAGTACTGGTTGGCCTGCTCGACGAACTTGTCTTCGTCCTGCTCGGCGCGCTGCACCTCATCGAACGCATCGGCCACTTCGCGTGGCGGTGCCGCATCCTCGATCGAGACGGCGTTGACGTTGAGACCGGACTTGTAGCCGTCCAGCGT
>NZ_RZQG01001200.1:0-1509 GCF_003998635.1 Mesorhizobium sp. M7D.F.Ca.US.004.03.1.1 | reverse complement strand
CGTCGGCGGCCGTCTCACCCGGTGCGGCGGAAAAGGCAAACAGGATGTTTTCGGCGCGGCCAGTCCGGCCGAGACCCGGCCGAACTTTTTCCGCGACATCCTTTGCCAGCGATGTCGCACCTCGACCTTCGCCCACCGTGCCCGAAAACGGATCGCTGCGGCAGGCGTCGAGCATGATCAGGCCGACCTTGGCCGTGGCGGCCACGGTGTCGCGCACCTCCTCCAGCGGCAGGCTGGTTTTCTCCAGCGCATCGAGCGAGGAGGCGTCGGCGTCGACCGGGAGCAGCCGGTTGTCGCCAGAGATTTCGACGCCGTGGCCGGAGAAATAGACCAGCGCCACGTCGGCGCCTTTGGCATCGTCTCGAAAATCGTCGAGCGCGCGGCGCATGCGCCGCAGGTCGCGGTTGGTTTCGAGAACGACCTCGAAGCCGAGCTTCTTCAGCACCGCTCCCATCGCCTCGCCGTCATGGACCGGATTGGCAAGCGGCCGGATCAGGCGGTAGTCGTCGTCGGCTATGACCAGGGCCACGCGCCGCTCAGCCACCGCGGTGGCGGTGGTCATGAGCATCAGCAGCAAGGCAAAAAGCAAACGCAAGTCGAACCGCCCCCCGGCTTGTCCATTTGCGCGAACATTCCACCTCTTTATGGCATGAGCAAGCCGGGCTTTTGCCGGAAAACCAGCGCTTTCAGGCAGCCCGCATCGGCTTCAGAGCCTCGCTCCAGCGCAACAGCTCGTCGAGCATGGTTTTGGCTCCGCCCTGCACCTGTTCGCTGGCGTTGAAGGCGCCGTTCTCGTCGAGCAGTTTCTGATACATCGGCAGCGCGACGCCTTCCGAGATTGGCATGACACCCACCGAGGTCAGCAGCGGCTTCAGCGCTTGCGCCGCGCGCAGGCCGCCGGAGACGCCGCCATAGCTGAAAATGGCGGCAGCTTTGTACTTCCATTCGCGCGAGAGATAGTCGATCGCGTTGACGATCGCCGGCGCCACGAAATAATTGTATTCCGGCGCCACGAAGACGAAGGCATCGGCGGCGTCGATCGACTTGGACCAAGCCTTGGTATGGTCGTTCTGGTAATTGCCAAGCCTTGGATGGTGCGGTTCGTCCAGCACCGGAAGCTTGAACGTATCGATGTCGGTCAGCACCGGCTCGAACTTTCCATGCTCGCGCGCGAAGCTCTCCAGCCACTCGGCAAAAACCGGTCCGGCGCGGCCCGGCCGCGTGCTGCCGATGATGATGTTCAACTGGTGCTTCAAGGCGGGCTCCTGCGGTGGCGGTATCTATTGGTGACTGCCACCTAAGGCATGCCGCTCGGGGCAACAAGAAGGCACTTCGCGGTAACCGGTCACATTCCGGAGAGCAGGAGCCTTGCCGTTCGGTCACATGGACGCCTGCTTTGCGGCCCACTACATTGGGTCATCAGCGGAGCACAGCATGGACATCCAGCCCGCCCCCTTCGTCCCCCCGGCGCCGAAGCCGCGCACGACGCCGCCCTCGACGCTGGAGATG
>NZ_RZQG01000011.1:0-23740 GCF_003998635.1 Mesorhizobium sp. M7D.F.Ca.US.004.03.1.1 | reverse complement strand
CTTCAAGGTCGGCGGCGAATACAACATGGTGAGCGGCGTCTCCCAGAACGTATCCACGGACAACCAGACTGGCCTGAAAACCTACACCGTCGACAAGATCGAGTACGGCATCGGCCTGGAATTCCAGCCGGTGGTGTTGTCTCCCGGCCGCATAAGCCTGAAAGTCCGAACCTCGGTTTCCGAGCCAACAACCGAGGGATCCGTGTCGTTGTCCGAAGGCGTGACGAGTGCCGGCATGAATGCCCTTTCGCTGCGCAAGCGTCTTGCCGACACAACGGTGGAACTGCCTTCAGGCGGATCCATGATGATCGCCGGTCTGGTTCGCGACGACGTCAGGCAAGCCGTCAACGGCTTGCCTGGACTGACAAAAATCCCTGTGCTCGGCGCGCTCTTCCGCAGCAGGGACTTCGTGCGCAACGAGACCGAACTCGTCATCATCATCACGCCCTATCTGGTGAAGCCCGTGGCACGCAACGACCTCGCCAAGCCGGACGACAATTTCAACGCCGCCAGCGATGGTGCCGCGATGTTCCTTGGCCGCGTCAATCGCGTCTACGGTACCATGCAGACCGACAAGCCCAACGGCCGTTACCACGGCGTTGTCGGCTTCATCTACAAGTAAGCGGGGAAGTGGATATGTCTCAGTCAGTATTGCAGGCAAGCACCATCGCCACGACGATGCGCCTTGGACGTTCGCAGGTCTGCCGGCGAGCCGTTCCGGCCCTGGTGGTCGTGGTTGCGGCGTTGCTCGCTGGCTGCGCGCAGCGCGACAGTATCACGGTCGGCGCCATTCCGGATGACTATCGCACCAACCATCCGATTGTGATCGCAGAGAAGAATCAGAAGATCGATCTGCCGGTTGGCGCTGGTGACCGCGGCATGACCGGCTCCCAGCGCGATACGCTTCTTGGCTTCCTCGACGGATATGACAAGAGTGCCGCCCCGACGCTGACGATCCAGATCCCGAGCGGATCGGCCAACGAGGTCGCCGCGACGGCGGCCGGCCGTGATTTCGCCAGGCTCGCAGTCGCCAGCGGCATCAAGCGCAACCGCATCGTCGTGGTCTCCTATCAGGCCGGTTCGAGCGAGACATCCGCCCCGGTTCGCGTCTCCTATATCTCGGTGAGAGCTCAGACCGACAAATGCGGACGCTGGCCCGACGACCTCGTCAACACGTCGGAAAACAAGCACTATGCCGACTTCGGCTGCTCCTATCAGAACAATCTTGCTGCCCAGATGGCTAACCCGGCCGATCTGCTCGGCCCCCGCAAGCCCTCTACCATCGATGCTGAAAATCGCGGCGCGGTGATCGACACCTATCGTGCAAGAGGCATTTCGGAAGAGTTCCTCGGCAATTCGGAAGTGACGTACTGAGCCGGCCAGTCTCGGATAGAACAGGCTACGGGAAAGAGTATGACGATGACCAACCTTGCCTACGACGCCCCGGTGGATGGCAGCGATACCTCGCAGCAGGACATCGCCGCGATGCAGGCATTGCGGCCGATTCCGCGCATTTCGATCCAGGCATTCTGCGAGACCGAAGGCGTTGCCAATCCGGTCGAGCGGGCCGGCGAGGACCGCCGCATGGCGAAGGCGCATCTCAAGGTCCATATGGGCGGCGTCCCCACCGCCATCGAATTCTACCAATCGGCGCCAACGCCTAACCTGATCCTGCTGGAATCGCGCAGCGAGCCCAAGCAATTGCTGGAGCAACTCGCCCAGCTCTCGGAATATTGTGATCCGACTTCGAAGGTGGTGGTGATCGGTCATTACAATGATGTCGGCCTCTACCGCGAACTCATCCGCAACGGCATTTCCGAATATGTGATCGCACCGGTATCGATGGCTGACATCGTCAGCGTGGTGTCTTCGATTTTCATCGATCCGGAAGCCGAGCCGCTAGGCCGCTCGATCGCCTTTGTCGGCGCCAAGGGTGGCGTCGGCTCCTCGACGATTGCCCACAATGTGGCTTGGGCGATGTCCTCCCTGTTCAAATCCGAGGTGGTCGTCGCCGATCTCGATCTCGCTTTCGGCACGGCCAACATCAATTTCGACCAGGATCCGGCGCAAGGCATCGCCGAGGCGGTGTTTTCGCCGGAGCGCATCGACGAAGTCTATCTTGACCGGCTGCTGACCCAGTGCGCCGAGCATCTGTCGTTGCTGGCAGCACCTTCGACGCTCGAACGGGTCTATGACTTCGATCCGGAGGCCTTCGCTCAGCTCATCGACACTGCCCAGCGCAGCGTGCCGCTTTTGGTGCTCGATGTTCCTCATGTCTGGACGGGCTGGACCAAGAACACCCTGATCAAGGCTGACGAGATCGTCATCACTGCGACACCGGAACTGGCCAATCTGCGCAACACCAAGAACCTCGTCGACATGTTCAAACGGCTTCGTCCCAACGACCCGCCGCCGAAGCTGATCATCAACCAGGCCGGCATCCCGAAGCGTCCGGAGATTTCGCCGTCCGATTTCGCCGAGCCGCTCGGCCTGTCGCCAATGTCGGTCATTGGTTTCGATCCTTTGCTGTTCGGCAATGCCGCCAACAACGGACGCATGCTTGGCGAGATGGATGCCAAGAACCCGGTTGTCGCAATGATCAACGAAATGGCGCATGTGCTGACCGGGCGCAGTGAAATCAAGGCCAAGAAGAAGGCCGGGCTTGGCAACCTGCTCGGCAAGTTCTCGCGCAACAAGAAGTGACGCTTCAGCAGTGGAATCGGTAGTCGATCATGTTTGGTAAAAGAGGCAGCGACGACGGCAACCGGTTCACGCCGGAATTTCGCCAGCCAGCAGCGGCGCCTGTTGCGCCCCCGGCGGCAAGTTCTGCGGAGACGGCAGTTCTGGCCCGGCCTGCGGCTGCGCCAAGCGCACCTGTCGTGCCGCCGGCGCGTCGTGCGGTCGAGGCACCGCCATTGGCGCCTGAGCCGAAGCGGGCACAGCGCGAAAAGAGCGAAACCTACTACGACACCAAGAGCCAGGTTTTCTCTGCGCTCATCGACACGATCGATCTGTCGCAGCTCGCCAAGCTTGATCCGGAAAGCGCGCGCGAGGAAATCCGCGACATCGTCAACGACATCATCGCGATCAAGAATTTCGCGATGACGATCGCCGAGCAGGAAGAACTGCTCGAGGACATCTGCAACGATGTGCTTGGCTATGGGCCGCTCGAGCCGCTGCTCGCGCGCGACGACATCGCCGACATCATGGTCAACGGCTCCAAGAACGTCTACATCGAAGTCAACGGCAAGGTCGAGCAGACCGGCATCCGCTTCCGTGACAACCAGCAGCTCCTCAACATCTGCCAGCGCATCGTCAGCCAGGTTGGCCGCCGTGTCGACGAATCCAGTCCGATCTGCGACGCGCGTCTTCCCGACGGCTCCCGCGTCAACGTCATCGCGCCGCCGCTCTCCATCGACGGCGCCACGCTCACCATCCGCAAATTCAAGAAGGACAAGCTGACGCTCGATCAGTTGGTCAAGTTCGGCGCCATTTCACCCCAGGGCGCTGAAGTTCTCAAGATCATCAGCCGTGTTCGCTGCAACATCGTCATCTCGGGCGGTACCGGCTCGGGCAAGACGACGCTGCTCAACTGCCTGACCAACTATATCGACCGCGACGAGCGCGTCATCACCTGCGAGGACTCGGCCGAGCTGCAATTGCAGCAACCGCACGTGGTGCGCCTTGAAACCCGCCCGCCCAATCTGGAGGGCGAGGGTGAGGTGACGATGCGTGATCTGGTCAAGAACTGCCTGCGCATGCGCCCTGAGCGCATCATCGTCGGCGAAGTGCGCGGACCCGAAGTGTTCGACCTTCTGCAGGCGATGAACACCGGCCATGACGGTTCGATGGGAACGATCCACTCGAACAGCCCGCGCGAATGCCTGAACCGTATCGAATCCATGATCGCCATGGGCGGTTATTCGCTGCCGCAGAGGACGGTGCGAGAAATCGTCGTCGGCTCCGTCGACGTGATCATCCAGGCGGCACGCTTGCGCGACGGATCGCGTCGCATCACCCACATCACCGAGGTGATCGGGATGGAGGGCGACGTCATCATCACGCAGGATATCGTCCTCTACAACATCAAGGGCGAGGACGCCAATGGCAGGCTGCTGGGAGAGCATGTATCGACCGGCATCGGTCGTCCGCATTTCTGGGAGCGGGCCCGCTATTATGGCGAGGAACAGCGCCTCGCCATTGCGCTCGAGGCGATGGAGAAACGCGCTGACTGACGCATCCTGGGGCGTAAGGGTTCGGGCCAATGTTTGGAATTGACGGCACAGTACTGGCGTTTGTCGTGCTCGCCGGCTTCAGCGCCGGCGCGGTCGCCTATGCATTCCTGTTCACTCGGATCAGCAACGAGAAACAGGTCGGCAAGCGGCTCGAAACGATCAAGACCGCCGAGACAGATCGTTCCGTCGTCAAGGCCTCGCGCGACCGCGCAGCGGAAGCCGTCAAGCGGCGCAAATCGGTTCAGGATTCGCTCAACGATCTCGACGCAAAGCAGAAAACCAAGGACAGCGTTGTCAAGAAACCGCCGCTGAAAGCCCAACTCCGTCAGGCCGGCCTGAAGACCACAGTCGAGCGCTTCTATATATACTCCGCCATATGCGGCCTCGCTTTGACGATGGCTGCCTTCGTGGCCGGAGCGCCGTTGATCGTCTTGCCGGGCGTGCTGCTGGCCGGCGCGCTCGGCCTGCCGCGCTGGTTCGTCTCGTTTCGTCGCGCCCGCCGCGTCAAGGCATTCCTCAACGAATTTCCAAACGCGCTCGACATCATCGTGCGCGCCGTAAAATCCGGCCTGCCGCTGAACGACGCCGTGCGCCTGATCGCCAACGAATCGCCCGAACCGGTGAAGACTGAATTTCGTCGTATCGTCGATTCGCAGCAGATGGGCCTGTCGATCCCCGATGCGACCTTGCGCATGCCCGAAACCATGCCTTGCACGGAGGCAAGTTTCTTCGGTATCGTCATCCAGATCCAGTCGCAGGCCGGCGGTAATCTCTCCGAGGCGCTGGGCAATCTTTCGCGCGTGCTCCGCGATCGCAAGAAGATGAAAGCCAAGGTCGCGGCGCTGTCGATGGAAGCGAAGGCGTCCGCCGCCATCATCGGTGCGCTGCCCTTCATCGTCGCTTTTCTTGTCTACCTGTCGAGCCCGGCCTACCTGATGCCGCTGTTCGTCACCAGCGTTGGACACCTGATCCTTGGGTGCGCGGCAGTCTGGATGTCGATCGGCATCTTTGTGATGCGCAAAATGATGAACTTCGAAGTCTAGGATCGCGGCATGACCGAGCAAGTCATCAAAACCCTGACGGATCCGACCTTCCTGATCGCGCTGCTGGTCGCCATTGCGGTGTTTGCGACCGTCTTCACCTTGCTGCCGGCGTTTGGCGGAGACCAGCTCAAGTCGCGCATGAAAACAGTCGCCCTGGAACGCGACGAACTCCGTGCCAAGCAGCGCGCGCGGCTTGCCGTCGAGGCGGATCGCCGTCGCAAGGGCCTGCGCGAGGAACAGTCGGTTGGCATGCGCAACATCGTCGACCGGCTGGATCTTAGGCGCGCGCTCGCCGATGAGGGCACGCTGCAGAAACTCAAAGTGGCCGGGTTTCGTGGGCAAAATCCGCTGACGCGGTTTCTTTTCTTCCGTCTCGTGCTTCCCTTCGTCGGCTTCGCGCTGGCCACAATCTACATCTTCGTCCTCGGAGGATTGCCCGACAAGCCATTGGTCATCAGGCTGTTCGTCTGCATCCTCGTTGCGTATGGCGGCTTCTACGCACCGGTCGTCTACGTCAACAACCGCGCCACCAAGCGCAAGCAGTCGATCCAGATGGCATGGCCGGATGCGCTCGATCTGCTGCTGATCTGCGTCGAGTCGGGCATGTCGGTGGAAGCAGCACTCCGCAAGGTCGCCGACGAGATCGGCGCGCAATCGGTGGCACTGGCGGAAGAATTCATCCTCACCAACGCCGAGCTTTCCTATCTGCAGGAGCGCAAGCAGGCCTACGAGAACCTGGCAAGCCGCACCGGCCTGGATTCGGTCAAATCGGTGTCGCAGGCACTCGTCCAGGCCGAGCGTTACGGCACGCCGGTGGCGCATGCACTGCGCGTGCTTGCAGCCGAAAGCCGCGACATGCGCATGAATGCGGCCGAAAAGAAGGCTGCCGCCTTGCCGCCAAAGCTCACCGTGCCGATGATCCTGTTTTTCCTGCCGGTGCTTTTCGCCATCATTCTGGGCCCTGCCGGCATTCAGGTCAGCCAGCGCGGTATCTTCGGAGATCATCCGGCACCGGCAGCAGCCCAGTAACGGCAAGGCAAATCCCTGCACGACATGTGAAGAAGCCGCGCTGCATGCAGCGCGGCTTCTTCATTGATGGTCACTACAAGGATCGTCGTCTCAGTTGGTTGCCGGTTTTGACTTGTCTTGGTCCTTGAGCTGGCTCCAGGCATTCTGCTGGGCCAGCATCTGCCTGAGATAGGCGACGTTTGCCTGCGCCTGGTCAGGCGAGAGTTCCTGCGAGGCGATCTTCTCGGCTTCGTCGAAACGGC
The DNA here is from genome assembly GCF_003998635.1 of Mesorhizobium sp. M7D.F.Ca.US.004.03.1.1. NCBI lineage: Bacteria > Pseudomonadati > Pseudomonadota > Alphaproteobacteria > Hyphomicrobiales > Phyllobacteriaceae > Mesorhizobium > Mesorhizobium sp. M7D.F.Ca.US.004.03.1.1. The sequence continues at coordinate 17,191 of NZ_RZQG01000011.1, read as the reverse complement.
CTTGCAGGCCGACGACCAGCGCCAGGTTCTGGCGGACCCGGCTGTCCGCATTTGGCTGCTGCGCGGCCGAGCGCATATAGGTTTCGGCGGTGCGCAGGTCACCTTCCAGCACATAGGACATGCCAAGATTGGAGAGCACCGAAGGTTCGTTCGGCTTGAGCTCGAGCGCCTTGCGGTAAAGCTGGCGCGCATCGTCCTTCTGGCCGGTCTGGTCGAGAATGGCCGCTTCGGCCGACACCAGCCTCCAGTCGGGATATTCCGGCGTCTGGGCGCGGCGCACGGCGTCGAGCGCCGCTTCGAACTGGCCATTGGCGGCCAGCGCCTTACCATAGGAGGCAAGCACGTCACGATCCTTCGGCAGAGCGATCGCCAGCTTGCGCATCACGGCGAGCGACTGGTCGGCGTCACCGTCCATCTGCAGTGCCGCGGCATAATTTGTCGCTATCCGCTTGTCGTTGGGGTTCTTGGCGTAGGATTGGCCAAGTGACGTCGTCGCAGTGTGCAGTTCTCCCGCCGACATGGTTTCCAGTGGTTTGCCGCTGGTGCGCCCGATCGAGCCGGTGGAAAGCTTGTCGGTTCCGCAGCCGGCGACGCCCGCTGCGAGCACCAGCGCAAGGGCCGTGGTGATGAGCCGTTTTCCCCTGGCGTTGATCGTGCGGTTGGTCGGCATGGCTACCTAAGCCTCCATTCATGCGCGGCCATTGCGTGGCCGTCTTCCCTCCCGCAGAAATATTCTGTTAACCCTAACGGATGGTTAAGAACGGCGACTCGAAGGTCGCCGCATGGAGAACATCGAATGCCTGTCGAACTCGTCGAGAAGAAACTGCCGGGCTCACTGCCGGTCCATCTGGTCGCCAGGGATCGCCTTGAGGCGACGGGTGTTGCGCCAGCCGCCGTCGCCTGGGCCAGAGCCAACGGCTTTTCCGGCGAGCCAGGCAGGACGCTGGTCGTGCCCGGCGAAAACGGAGCGCTCGGCGGCGCGTTGTTCGGTATCGGCGATGGCGAAGGCGCGCTCGCCCTCGGCGCGCTGTCGAAAGCCTTGCCGGAAGGCGACTGGCATTTCGCCTCGGCGCCGGTCGAGCCCGAGCTCGCGGCCACCGCGCTGGTGCTCGGCGGCTATGTCTTCACCCGTTACGGCAAGAAGTCAGGCAAGGCGCTGCGCTTCGAACTGCCGGCCATCGTCGATACCGGGCGCGTTCGCCGCATCGCCGATGGCGTCTTCCTGACACGCGATCTGGTCAACACACCGACCAGCGATATGGGCCCGGAAGACCTGGAGCAGGCGGTGCGGACCCTGGCCGTCAGGCACAAGGCCGAAGTCTCGGTGGTGACCGGCGACGATCTCCTCGATCAGAACTTCCCGATGATCCATGCGGTCGGCCGCGCGTCGGCCGGCGCGCCGCGCCTGATTGACATGAGATGGGGGCAGCAAGGCGCGCCGAAGGTGACGCTGGTCGGCAAGGGTGTCTGTTTCGATACTGGCGGTCTCGACATCAAGCCATCGTCCGGCATGCAGTTGATGAAGAAGGACATGGGCGGTGCTGCCAATGTGCTTGGCCTCGCCTCGATGATCATGGCTGCCGGTCTGAATTTGCGGCTGCGCGTGCTCATTCCCGCGGTCGAGAATTCGATTGCCGGCAACGCCTTCCGGCCCGGCGACGTGCTGACGAGCCGCAAGGGTATCACTGTCGAAATCGGCAACACGGATGCCGAGGGGCGGCTGGTTCTGGGCGACGCGCTGGCGCTGGCCGACGAGGAGGAACCGCAGCTTCTGGTCGACATGGCGACACTGACCGGGGCTGCGCGTGTCGCGCTCGGCCCCGACCTGCCACCCTTCTACACCGGTGACGAAGCGCTGGCAGCCGAGCTGGCGGCGGCTTCCGTCGTGGCTGAGGATCCGTTGTGGCGCATGCCGTTGTGGCGGCCTTACGATGCAAAACTGTCATCGAAGATCGCCGACATCAACAACGTCACCGCGGACGGTTTTGCCGGCTCGATCACGGCGGCGCTGTTCCTGAAACGCTTTGTCGAAAAGACCGCGGGATGGGCGCATTTCGACATCTTCGCCTGGAACCCGGCCGACCGCCCGCATGGCCCCGCCGGCGGCGAGGCACAAGGCATCCGCGCGCTGGAGCGGATCATCTCGAAACGCTACGGGTGATAGCTGTAAGCAGAGCCGGCAAATTGCGGAAACTGAAACGGAACCGAAACAATTTGCCGTCATGCTGGCGTGATGTCGATTGGGATGCGCCCGAGCCAGGCCTTGCGACTGTGGCAGCAAGTGATGCTGTCGCAGGTGCGCGACGACGAGCCCGATCTGACCATGCGCCAGACGGCGATCCTGTTCACCATCTATCTCGATCCGCCGCCGCACACGGTGCGCGGGCTCGCCGCCCGCCTCAATGTCACCAAGCCGGTGATCACCCGCGCGCTCGACACGATGGGCGCGTTGAAACTGGTGTCGCGCCATCGCGACGAGCTCGACAAGCGCAATGTGCTGATCAGGCGCACGGTCGAGGGCGCGCTCTTTGTCGAGCGCTTCGGCGATGGTATCATTGCCAAGGCCCACGAACTGCCGATTTGAGCGACTTGCCCATCTAGAGAGCATGATCCTGAAACGTGGAAACCGGTTTTCGGATAAAGATCACGCTCAAACAGAATAGAAGAGATACCCGATTTGACTGCCAGGGATGCCCGTCTTCACGCTTTCCGTTCCGACCTTGCCGATGCGCGGCTGAAGGGCGAGGTTGCCGCCGAGCGCTTCGTCGCCGGCCGACCGGCGCGGATCACCGCATCCGTGGCCGATATGCGCAGGGCGCCGCGGCCGGATGCCGGGGTCAACACGCAACTTCTGTTCGGCGATGATGTCCTCGTCTTCGAGGTCGCTGAAGGCTGGGCGTGGGTCCAGGCCGAACGCGACGGCTATGTCGGCTATGTCGCCGACACGATGCTGGGCGCGCGGGGCCTTGCGCCCACCCACATCGTCTGCGTGCCGCGCACCTTCCTCTACCCCGGGCCGGATCTGCGCTTTCCGATCGCCGGACAGTTGTCGATGGGATCGACGGTGACGGTGACGGATGCCGCCGAGACGCGTGGCACGCACTATGCCGTCCTGCCATCCGGCGAGGCGATCATCGCGGGTCATCTGTGGCCGCTCAGTGAAGCAGCCTCCGACTATGTCGCGGTTGCCGAGACGTTTCTTGGAACCCCTTATCTCTGGGGCGGTACTTCCGGCTTCGGCATCGACTGTTCGGGCCTGGTGCAACTGGCGATGCGCATGGCCGGCAGCAACGTGCTGCGCGATTCCGACATGCAGGCGGCGACGCTCGGCGAGTCGCTGGATCCGGGTCCGGACTACGCCGGCTTGCGGCGCGGCGATCTGGTGTTCTGGAAGGGCCATGTCGCCGTCATGACCGACGCCGACACAATGATCCACGCCAACGGCCACACCATGCTGGTGTCGCGCGAAGGGTTGAAGGATGCGGTTGCCCGCATCGGTTATCTCTATGGCGGCCCGACCGGGTTTCGGCGGCCCTAATGCATGTCGCCCAAAAGTGACCTCGGTTTTGGGAAAACGACATGCATGAAAACAAAGACCTAAAGCGCGTCGCCTGAATCCGTTCAAACACGACGCGCTTTAGATCAGGACCGAGCCAAACGCCTACCTTTGAAGGCCGTACCGTCCAATGTCCGGTCGACGGGTTTGGCGACTACGGGAGGAAGCCGGGTTTCAAACCTGCCGGACGATGGTGCCCACCACATTGACGAGAATGCGCGCGGCGGTCAGGGCCGACAGGCCGTCAATGTCGGCGGGGGGATAGAACTCGACCAGGTCGAACCCCGCAATCCTGGCCCGCCTGCCGAGACCCGCCACCAGGTCGATCACCTGCGTGTAGATGAGGCCGCCGGGTGTACGCGCCGCTACGCCCGGCATGATGCTTGGATCGAGGCTGTCGCAGTCAAGGGTGACTACGACCCGCGCGCCTTCCGGAATATGCCGGAGTGCGGCTTCGACGCCCTGGGCGTGGACCTCGCGGGCGGTCACGAAGCGGCTGCCATAGCGCCGTGCCGCTTCGATGTCGGTGATGCCTGCGCTGCCGACGCTGCGCAGGCCGACCTGCACCATGCCGGCGACATGCGGCATCTCGCTCGCCCGGCGCATCGGGCTCGAATAGCCGTGGCGTTCGCCATACACCTCGTCGCGCCAGTCGATATGGGCGTCGATCTGCAGGACCCAGACCGGCCCGTGATCCGTAAAACCGGTGAGGAAGGGAATGGTCATGGAACAGTCGCCGCCGATCAGGATCGGCACAGACGGCAGCGCCAGGATTTCGCGCATCTTCGCCTCGATCCGAGCCCGGTTGCCGGCATTATCATGCATCGTGGTTGGGACATCGCCGGCGTCGATGCAAGAGACCGGCTTGCCGTCGAACAACGGGCCGCCGAGATCGAAATCCCAGTGCTCGATGAGCGCGGCATCATCCTGGCTCGCAGCGCGGATGGCGTCGGCGGCCAAGGCATGGCCGCTGCTGTCCTTGCCGGGATAGGTGCTGCCGTGACCGGCTCCGAAGATCACCGCACGAGGCACGTGCCCATCGGCGAGGCGGTCCGGAAAGCCGAGAAAGCGAGGCGAGGCGGTCATTTCTAAAGTTTCGGTTGTTGAGGGCGCAAGACGGGGGTCGTTTGCGGCAGGCAGCAAAATCCTATGCTAGGCCGGTAAGGTCGCAAGACCAATACGAAGTGCGCCCATTGACGTAAGAAAATCAGAATCTTTCGTCGATTCCGGATGTGTTAGCTTGGCGAAGCCGGTGGAGCGAACACGCGAATGCCTGTCGCCCCAAGTAGGTACCGGTACGACGGAACAAAGGCCTCGATCACCTTTTGTTCCGATTCTTCTTGGCGATTGCCCGCCGTCGCGCTACCTCTGGCGGGTGACAGAACAGCTGCGCCTTGCCGAACAGAATGCCACCGTGGCCCTGCCCGAACCATTCATCAGATGGTTTGGCGAAAAGGGCTGGTCGCCGCGCGCCCATCAGATTGAACTTCTGGCGAAAGCCCAGGCCGGACTGTCGGTCCTGCTGATTGCCCCGACCGGCGCTGGCAAGACGCTGGCCGGATTTATGCCGTCGCTGACCGAACTGGCCAACCGGCCAAGGCGAAAGCCAGGCCAGGCGCATCGCGGCATCCACACGCTCTACATCTCGCCGCTGAAGGCGCTTGCTGTCGATATCGAGCGCAATCTCGGCAAGCCGGTGGAGGAGATCGGCCTGCCGGTCACCATCGAGACGCGCACCGGCGACACCCCCGCCCACAAGCGCCAGCGCCAGAAGCTGGTGCCGCCCGACATCCTGTTGACCACGCCCGAGCAGCTGGCGCTGCTGATCGCGGCGCCCGATGCCAGGCGTTTCTTCGAGGATCTGCGCTATGTCGTGCTCGACGAGTTGCACTCGCTGGTGACGTCGAAGCGCGGGCATTTGCTGGCGCTCGGTCTGGCGCGGTTGCGCAGCTATGTGCCTAGCCTGCAGACGATAGGCTTGTCGGCCACCGTTGCCGAGCCCGACGATTTGCGGCGCTGGCTGGTCGGGCAGAATCCGCCGGGTGCCATGGCCGGCCTGATCACTGTTGCGGGCGGGGCCAAGCCCAACATCTCCATCCTCGACTCGGAACAGCATGTGCCGTGGTCCGGCCATTCGGCCCGCTACGCCATCCCCGAAATCTATGAGGCGATCAAGCGGCACCGCACGACGATCCTGTTCGTCAATACACGCAGCCAAGCGGAGCTCCTGTTCCAGGAATTGTGGCGGGCAAATGAGGACTCGCTACCGATTGCCTTGCATCACGGCTCGCTCGATGTCGGTCAGCGTCGACGCGTGGAGAAGGCGATGGGCGAGAATGCGCTGCGCGCCATCGTCGCCACCTCGACGCTCGACCTCGGCATCGACTGGGGCGATGTCGACCTGGTCGTGCATGTTGGTGCGCCGAAGGGCGCGAGCCGGCTGGCGCAGCGCATCGGCCGCGCCAACCACCGCATGGACGAGCCGTCCAAGGCGATCCTCATTCCGGCCAATCGCTTCGAGGTGCTGGAATGCCGGGCCGCCCTCGACGCCAATTATCTCGGCGCACAGGACACGCCGCCGCTGATCACCGGCGCGCTCGACGTGCTGTCGCAGCATGTGCTGGGCGTCGCCTGCGGTGCGCCCTTCGATGCAGATCTGCTGTTCGAAGAGGTGCGCGGTGCCGCGCCCTACGCCGGGCTGGCGCGTGAGACCTTCGACCGCGTCGTCGATTTCGTTGCCACCGGCGGCTACGCGCTGAAGAATTACGAGCGCTACGCCCGCATTCGAAAGACGGTCGACGGGCTGTGGCGGGTCTCGCATCCGCGCATCGCGCAGCAATACCGGCTGAATGTCGGCACCATCGTCGAAATGCCGGAGCTCAATGTCCGATATGTCAGGCAGGGCCGTGGCATGGCTGGTCGCGGCGGGCCGGTGCTGGGCAAGATCGAGGAGTATTTCGCCGAGACGCTGCGGCCCGGCGACAACTTCCTGTTCGCCGGCAAGGTGCTGCGCTTCGAGGGCATCCGTGAGAACGAGTGCGTCGTCTCCAACGGCGCCGGCGCCAACATCATCGTGCCGTCCTATGCCGGCGGCAAGTTTCCGCTGTCGACCTATCTGGCCGATCAGGTGCGCGGCATGCTGGCCGACAGCGACCGCTGGCAGGCTCTGCCCGAACAGGTTGCCGACTGGCTGCGGCTGCAGAAGGAAAAGTCGGTGCTGCCGAAGCGCGGCGACCTTCTGGTGGAAACCTTTCCGCGCGGCAACCGCCACTACATGGTCGCCTATCCCTTCGAGGGCAGGCTGGCGCACCAGACGCTCGGCATGCTTTTGACACGGCGGCTGGAGCGGGCCAATGCCCGCCCGCTCGGCTTCGTCGCCACCGACTATTCGCTGGCCGTGTGGGCGCTGGATGACATGGCGGCACTGTTCAAGGCGAAGAAGCCGTCATTGGCTGCCTTGTTCGACGAAGACATGCTGGGCGACGATCTCGAGGCCTGGCTGAACGACAGCTGGATGCTGAAACGGACGTTTCGCACCTGTGCGGTCATTGCCGGGCTGATCGAGAAACGTTTTCCTGGCCAGGAGAAGAGCGGGCGCCAGGTCACGGTGTCGGCCGATCTCATCTATGACGTGCTGCGCAGCCACGAACCGGATCATATCCTGCTGCAGGCAACGCGCACCGATGCGGCGGCCGGACTGCTCGATGTCAGCAGACTTGCCGAGATGCTCTCGCGCGTGCGTGGTGGAATCATGCATAAGCATCTTGAGCAGATATCGCCGCTGGCGGTGCCGATCATGCTGGAGATCGGCAAGGAATCGGTGAATGGCGGCGCCAACGAGTCCTTGCTCATGGAAGCCGCCGATCTGGTCGAGGAGGCGATGGGCCAAAGATGAGACCGATTTCCAGATGAATTTTTCGCTGGCGCGCGCATCGCTGATCGCCGAGGCCGACCTTGTCGGCATCGCCGGCGAGCGCGCCGTCTGCGACCCGCGCGGCGTGCTCTATTTTCCGGATCTGCGGCTTCTGGCCGTTTCCGACCTGCATCTGGAAAAGGGTTCGTCGCTGGCACGGCGCGGCACGCTGATCCCACCTTACGACACTGGCGCGACCTTGCTGAGACTGCAGGCGGTGATATCAGACTACCACCCATCCATCGTCATCAGCCTGGGCGACAGTTTTCATGATGGCGGCGGCGCCGAGCGTATGCACGCAAGCTTCCGCGAGCGTCTGGAAGCGCTGATATCAGGACGCGACTGGTTCTGGGTCGCCGGCAATCACGATCCGGATGCGCCCGCCGACCTGCCCGGCGAAACAGTGCGCGAACTGGCCATCGGCTCGCTGCTGTTCCGGCATGAGCCGTCGAAGCAGCGTGTCGAAGGCGAAATAGCGGGCCATCTGCATCCTTGCGCCCGCATCGTCCAGCGCGGCCGCTCGGTGCGGCGGCGCTGCTTTGCCGGCGACGGCGGCCGCATGATCATGCCGGCCTTCGGCGCCTATACCGGTTCGCTCAACGTGCTCGACCGCGCCTATGCAGGGCTGTTCCGGCTGGACACTTTGATGGCTTACATGCTCGGCACGGACCGTATCTTCGCCATCTCGCGCTCGATGCTCAGGCCCGGCTGAAACGCCCTATCTGCCGTAGTAGAGCGTGACAGTGTGCTTGGCTTCGGCGAAGAACAGCCAGCGTTCGACCAGCATACCGGCGAACTGCACGATCGCGGCAAGCAGTGACAGTGCTGCTGCGAAGGGCCGGGGCAGGGCAACTGTTACGGCGAGCAGCAGGCCGGGCAGGGCGAAGGCCAGGAGCTGCGTGATCTGGCGTAGCCGCGCGCTGTGCTTGCGCGCGATGCGAAAGCCCATTTCCTTGAGCAGATAGTTTTCCTCGGTATGCGGCCATTCCAGCGACTGCACCGTGCCGCCGGCCAAACCCGTCGCAGTGTTGGCGGTGGTCGGGATTTCCAGCCGGTCGTTGTAGCGCCAGGTTGCCAGTTTCCAGCCCCAGCCGAGCAAGGTCAGCAGCACACAAGCCGCCAGAATGATTTTCGAACCAAGCGCAAACCCCTGCAGCAGCGCGTTCAGCAACACGCTGCCGGTCATCGCCGAAAAGATGAGATAGCCCGGCAAGGTGAAACGGCTGTGCCACTGGGCGATCGGCTTCAGCGACGCGTAGATCATGCCGGTCGTGCAGACGGTTACGGCCGCACCACAGGCCGCGAGCAATCCTGCGATGCCGACCCAGCCATCGGTCTTGCCGAAGAATATCCAACCGATGCCGAACAGTCCCGCCGGAATGAAGGTGAGGACCGAGGCAACGCCTTCGCGCGACAGCCAGGAACTGCGCCACTGCGAGAACGCCCGCCAGGCGCGTTCGGGGCGGCCGAGATGACCCGTTGAGGACAACAACCCGGCCGCGATCAGGCCGAGCGCCAGGCCCATGCCGATGAGGCCCAGCCAGAAGTCAGGCTGGATGATCTGGAAGCCTCCGAACACACCCAGCAGTGCCAGCAGCCCATAGCCGGCGCCGGTAGCGGTGGTGAAGAAGACGACGGAGAAGGCTGGGTGCATGGGCTAGTTCGAAAGCATGCGGTCGACCCAGCCGAGAAAGCCACCTTCGGCCCGCACCGGTTCGAGTGCGGGTGCTGCCACCGATGCCGCGCGCGTGGTGTGGGCGCGTGGCGGCAGGTATTTGTTGGTCGGGCGATAGCCGAGCTCCGGCATCAGGTCGACGCCGCCACGCTCCGCCACCAGTTGCGAGACAGCCGACTGAGGATCGCCGAGATCGCCGAAATGACGGGCACTGGTCGGGCAAGCGGCGACGCAGGCCGGCACGCGGTCTTCTTCGGCCAGATTGTCATTGTAGATGCGGTCGACGCACAGCGTGCACTTCTTCATCACCCCGACATCGGTATCGAATTCGCGTGCGCCATAGGGGCAGGCCCAGCTGCACAATTTGCAGCCGATGCACTTGTCCTCGTCGATCAGCACGATGCCGTCCGAGGCCCGCTTGTAGGAGGCGCCGGTCGGGCAGACGGTAACGCAAGCCGGCGTCTCGCAATGCAGGCAGGAGCGCGGGAAGTTCACCGTGCGCCCACCCATCTCGGTGGTGTGCTCGTAGCTGTGCACGCGGTTGAACCAGACGCCGTCGACATGGCCGCCATAGGGGTCGATGTCGGTCAGCGGCGCCATGTGGCCGCCCGTGTTCCATTCCTTGCATGCGGTGACACAGGCCTGGCAGCCGACGCATGTGTCGAGATCGATGACGAGGCCGAGCTTCTTGCCGCTTTGACTTGGCAGACAGGTCATTCGGCCGCCTCTCTTGCCCGGCGGAACTCGGCGCCGAAAGTCAGCTTGTCGGGCGAGGGTTCGAAATGCGGCGGCTGCTGGAAACGTTCGAACTGCGGCTCGGTGAAGCCGGCTTCCTCAGCCGCGCATTTGACGATCCGCACGCGCAGGTCGAACCATGCCGCCTGGCCGGTCACCGGATCGGAATTCGAATAGCGTTTGCCTTGAGCATCGGCCGAGGTCTGGTCGCCGATGATATGGTTGAGCAGGAAGCCACGGTTGGATTCGGCCGCGTCGTCCTTCAGCCCCCAGCTGCCGCGCCGCTTGCCGATGGCGTTCCAGGTCCAGACCGTGCTTTCGTTCACCCCGTCGATCAGCTTGACCTGCCCCTTCACTCTGCCGTTGATGCTTTCGATCCACACCCAGTCGTCATCGACAAGGCCGAGACCGGCGGCGGTTCGATGATGCACGAACAGCCGGTTCTGGCTGGTGATTTGCCTGAGCCACGCATTCTGCGAGCCCCAGGAATGGTACATATGCATGGGCCGCTGCGTCAGCGCATGCAGCGGATATTTTTCGAGGTCGACGACCGCCTCCTCGAAGGGCATGTACCAGAACGGCAGCGGGTCCATGTAGGTCTCGATGCGTTGACGATCGCCCTCCGGCGGCAAGACAGGGCCGTGCCCACGCGCGGCCAGACGGAAACGCTGCAGCGGCTCGGAATAGAGCTGGAAGACGATCGGCCCCGCCTTGGGGATGAAGCCCATCTGCTCTGCGAAATCGAGATAGGAGCGGTTGGCCATCTTGTAGTAGCGCTGGTCGTTAGCGAAATCGTGGTGCCAGAAGCCGCCATTGTCGATGTAGCGCTGCAACTGGTCCGGATTGACCTCGCCCTTGCCGATCGTGGTGCCGTCCTTGCCGCGCCAGCCGGCGAGCGGGCCGATACCGAGCGTGCGCTCATGGTTGACGATGTAGTCAGCGTAGTCGCGATACTTGGCGGCGCCGTCGTCATCGACGAAACCGGGCAGGCCAAGCCGGGCGCCGAGTTCGATCAGCACCGACTGGAATGGGCGGACATCGCGGTCGGGCTCGACGACGGGATGGCGGATGGCGTCGCCGGGTCCGTCGGCATGGCTGATCGGCCGGTCGAGCAGGCTGATGCAGTCGTGGCGCTCGAGATAGGTCGTGTCCGGCAGCACGAGGTCGGCGAACGGCACGGTCTCGGAATAATAGGCATCGGAATAGATGATGAAGGGGATCTTGTAGTTGCCGGCCTCGTCGTGGTCGGTCAGCATCGCCATGGTCTCGACGGTGTTCATCGAGGAATTCCACGCCATGTTGGACATGTACATCATGAGCGTGTCGATCTTGTAAGGATCGCCAGCCCAGGCGTTGCGGATGACGGTGTGCATCAGGCCATGCGCGGCCAGCGGTGCGTCCCAGGAATAGGCCTTGTCGATACGGGTCGGCGTGCCGGCCTCGTCGACCAGCAAATCGTCCGGCCCGCAGACGAAGCCGAGCGGCATGCCGTCGAGCGGCGTCATCGGCTTGACGGTCTTGCCCGCCGGTTTCGGCCCTGGCGGCGCGGACCGGGGATAGGGCGGCTTGAAACGGAAACCGCCGGGGACATCCACGGTGCCTAAGAGCACTTGAAGCAAATGGATGGCGCGGCAGGTGTGAAAACCGTTCGAGTGGGCCGAGATGCCGCGCATGGCGTGCATCGAGACAGGCCGCCCCTTGATCGTCTCGTGGCGGCGCCCGGCCCAGTCGGTCCAGGCGATCGGCAATTCGATCGTCTGTTCGAAGGCGACATGGGCGAGTTCGGCGGCGATCCTGCGGATCGTGTCGGCGGCAATGCCGCAGCGCTCGGCGACCGCGTCCGGCGCATAGCTCTCATCGAGGTAGCGGTCGGCGATCAGCTGGAACACCGGAACGCAGTGGCGGCCATCGATCGTGAAGCTGCCGGTCAGTGCCGGTTTTGCACTGGCCTCGGCGGCGCAGACCGGTGTCTTCGCTACCCTGTCCCAGGCCAGCGCATTGCCGTCGGCATCGCGCATGAACAACCCGTCATCGGCGGCACCCGGCTCCTGCACGACGAGGACATGGGCATTGGTGTAGCGCAGCAAATACTCGAGATCGACGCGCCCGGCCTTCAGCAATTCATGGATGAGCGCGAACACGAGCAGGCCATCGGTGCCGGGCCGGATGCCGATCCAGTCGTCGGCAATGGCGTTGTAGCCGGTGCGGCACGGGTTGATCGAGACGACCTTGGCGCCGCGCGCCTTGAGCTTGCCGAGGCCAATTTTGATCGGGTTGGAATCGTGATCCTCGGCGACGCCGAACAGCATGAAATATCGGGTGTTGTCCCAGTCGGGTTCACCGAACTCCCAGAACGAACCGCCGATCGTATAGAGTCCACCCGCCGCCATGTTGACCGAACAGAAGCCGCCATGGGCGGCGAAGTTCGGCGTGCCGAACTGGCTTGCCCACCAGCCGGTGAGCGACTGCGACTGGTCGCGGCCGGTGAAGAAAGCGAGTTTTTTGGGGTCGGTCCGGCGGATGTTCGACAGCCGTTCGGTGGCGATCAAAAACGCCTCTTCCCACTCGATCTCGCGGAACGCGCCAGAGCCGCGTGGACCGGTCCGTAGCAATGGTTTCTTCAGCCTTGCCGGACTGTAATGCTGCATGATGCCGGAGCTGCCCTTGCCGCAGATCACGCCGCGATTGACCGGATGGTCCTTGTTGCCGTTGATGTAGCGGACCTTGCCATCCTTGATGTGCACGTCGATGCCGCAGCGGCAGGCGCACATGTAGCAGGTCGTCTTGGCGATGCTGTCGGAAACGTCAGGCGAGGTGTCGACGCCGTCGCCTTCATCCGGTGCGCGCGTGTCGGCAAGCGGGCGTTGCGATGGTGCCGAATTCGCGCCGCGCGGCGATCCCTGCATCATGATCCGGTGGTGCCCGCGCGGCCGGCGGATTTGGCTCGCGTCTTCGGTCCGGGGCCGCGCATGTAATGCTCTTCCGGATGATATCGATCGCCGGCCAGCCGCCGCCTTATGCCGCGGCTCCAATGCGCAAGCAGGGATCTGAACCGCCCGATCATTCTGCTCTCTGCGATCTCTTGGCGAATTTTTTCTAACTTCGCTCGAAAACTTAGAATGAAGCTATCGATCCGTCTAATCAGTTGTTCTTGTAAATTCGATCGATATTGGTTCTTAATACAGACATGACACTGGATCAGTTGCGGATTTTCGTCGCCGTCGCCGAGCGCGGCCACATGACCAAGGCGGCGGAACTGCTGGGCATTTCCCAGTCGGCCGCATCGGCCGCCATCCGAGCGCTTGAAGAACAGCACGGCGTGCATTTGTTCAACCGGGTCGGCCGCAACATCGAGCTTGCCCAGACCGGTCATCGGTTCCTTCCCGAGGCCAAGGCCGTGCTCGAACGGGCCGCCGCCGCCCGCAATGTTCTGGAGCATGTCTCGCAGACCGTCACCGGCAGCCTCTCGATTGCCGCCAGCCAAACCATCGCCAGCTACTGGCTGCCGCGCCGGCTGGCTTCCTTCCACGAGGCCTATCCGGCGGTCAGGCTGAGCGTCTCCATCGGCAACACCAGGCAGGTGGAGGCCAATGTCCTCGATGGCGCGGCCGATCTCGGGCTGGTCGAGGGACGTACCGAGTCCGACATATTGCGCCGCACCAAGGTTGACGTCGACAGGCTGATGCTGGTGGTTGCCAGCACGCATCCGGAGATCGCGGAAGTCGCGCCCGGCCACTCCGACATCAAGGACCTGCGCTGGATCATCCGCGAGGGCGGTTCGGGCACCCGCGAAGTGCTGGAGGACCTGGCCCGCCGCGAAGGAATTTCACTCGCCGACTTGCAGATATTCCTGGTGCTGCCGAGCAACGAGGCCATCCGCCAGGCGGTCGAGGCGGGAGCCGGCGCTACCATCATTTCGGAGCTTGTCGTGGCCCGCGCCGTGGCCGAAGGCAGTCTCAGGTCCGTGCCGCTCGAATTGCCGAAACGCGACTTCGCCATGATCACCCATCGCGATCGCCAGGCAAGCCTGGCCCAGATGGCGCTAAAGGCGCATCTCACCGGCAAAACGTAGCGCGCCGGACCCGGTTCGGCGCTTATGGGCAGAAGCGGGCATGAGACTGCCGACAACCCCGTCGAAATGACCCAAATTGGATCACCGCGAGCGCTGTCCGCCTCAACGCTCGACCGTCACTCCGGCAATCCGGCGTCCCGCAGCGCGCTTCCAAGAGTCTCCGCGAGTGCCGGCGCACAGCTCACGCCAGCAAACTGGCGGCTGTAGCGAAAACCCGGCTGAAGCTCGCGCACGCGCGCAGCGGCCGCCCTCGCTTCGTCCAGCCGGCCGAGTTTGGCGAGCGCTGCGGTCAGTTGCACGTAGGTGATGCTGTGTGCTGGATTGGCTTGAACGGACTTATAGGCCGCACGACAAGCTTCTTCGTAACGTCCGCGCAGCAAATGGCTCATTGCTTGCGCGTCAAACGCGGCCCACGCCCACGAATCGAACGGGCTTAGCCGCATACCCTTCTCGCTCCATTCTATCGCGCGCTCTGCTTCGCCGCCCCATCCGAGAATGACGCTGCCAAGAATGTAGGTCAGCGCCGATGACGGGCTAATGGCGAGGGCAGCTTCCAGCGCAGTGAACGCAGCCGCGCGATCATGCGCATCCATGCCGATCGAAAACCCTGCCCATGTCAGAGCGAGCGCATCGTCTTGTCCATGGACAATGGCCGATCGGGCGTGCCGGATCGAAGCCGCACGGTTGATTTCTTGCAGCCCGGAGCGAAGGAACAAACAATGATGACACATCGCGGCATTGCCATGCGCAAGGGCATAGGCAGGCTCGAGTGCGATCGCACGCTCAAGAAGCCCCAGCGCTCTCGTAACTTGTACTGGCATACCTGTATCAACATCAGGCTGGGCTTGAAGCACGAGATCGTAAGCATCGAGACTCTCTGGGCGCTTCCGCCTGACGCGTTCAATTTCCGCTTTTCGCACGCTCGGAGCAATCGCGCCCACCGCTGATAGCGCGATCTCGTCCTGAAGCGCGAAAATATCCTCGGAGCTGCGGTCGTAGCGCTCGGCCCACACATGCGCGCCGGTTGATGCGTCGATCATCTGACCGGTCACGCGCACACTACCGCCGGCCTTGCGCACGCTACCTTCGAGGACATAGCGCACGCCAAGCTCGCTGCCGACCTGCTTCACGTCCACGGCGCGGCCTTTGTAGGTGAAGGTCGAGTTTCGTGCGATAACGAAAAGCCACTTGATGCGTGCCAGACCGGTGATGATGTCATCGACCATCCCATCGGCGAAGTACTCCTGCTGCGGATCCCCGCTCAAGTTCGAGAACGGCAGGACCGCGACGGACGGTTTCTCAGGCAGGGTCAGCGCCGACGCGGTGCGGGCGGCAGCCGAACGATCAGGGACATTCGTCGCAACAGCCGGTCCTACATAGCGATAGCCGCGGCGCGGCAGTGTTTCGATCCAGCTCCTAGCATCCGCCGCGTTGGCCAATACTCGGCGCAAGGCCGCGATCTGGACCGTGAGGTTGTTATCGGCAACCGCCAATTTGCCCCAGCCGGCCTCGACCAGCGCGTCCTTGGACACCGGTACGCCCGCGTTTTGGAGCAGCAAACGCAGCAGCGCGACGGCGCGTTGCCCAAGCATGGTCGGCTCGGCACCGTGGTACAAAATGCCCGCTACCTGATCGAGGCGGAACGGGCCAAACTGATAAAGGTCGCCTCCGATTGTCATCAAACGCTTTTAGCAAATTTTTGGGAACGAATTCACGACTTCCCAGCATCGATGGCCAATGTTGCACAAGTGCTTGCCAGAAGTAAGCGCCCAGTCAAAGGAGGATCCCATGAGCGCCAATGCCGTTATTCGCATGCCCGATGAGAAGAAGGGTGTCATGCTACGTGGTCAACCTATGGTCTTCCTCGTCACCGGCGAAAATACCAAGCACACGAGCATGTTTGACTGGACGATCCCGGCGGGGTTCGCCACCGGACGGCATGTTCACCGCGTGCAGGAAGAGACATTCTACCTGCTTGAGGGCGAGTGTGCGTGGCATGTCGGCGACAAGACGATCCGCGCAACGCCCGGAACCTATCTGTTCATTCCACCGGGAGTGCCGCACGACATCACGAATGTCAGTGAGAGACCCGCCCGCGTGCTGCTGACCGTCTCTCCGCCTGGCCACGAGCACTATTTCGAAGAACTCGCCAAACTCGCGGCGCGGGGCGCGCCGGACCCAAAAGCGCTCGCCGATTTGCGAAACCGCTACGACACTGACCAGCTCTCGACTTTGACAACACGCGGGTAAGTCTCTGTCCGGCGGTTCACGGCAGCTTCTGGCCAATCGCGACATATCGCGCTGTGGCACGAGCTTGGTCGGTGCTGGGGCGAGGCGGACGTGACCTTCGTCGCATCACGCCGACGGGATTTATGGGCACAAGGCGTAGCCTAAAGCGGATCAGTCTCTGAAAAGCTGGACCGCTCTGAGAAGACCTCAGCCGAACTTCCGCTGCGCATCCAGCGCCAGGCCAAGTCCGACCGAGCCGAACATGTCGCCTTCGATGACGGATGCCTGCGGCACCAGCGACAGGATCTCTCGCCTTGCCAGCGGGATCGCGGTCGATCCGCCGGTCAGGAACACCGCGGTGATGTCGGATGGCCTGACCTCGGCGTCCCGGATGGTCTGCGCCACCGTTGCCGTGACCCGCTCGATGTCCCTGGCAATCGTGGCATCCAGCCCGCTGCGTGTGATTTCGGCGGCGAATTCAGCACCCGGCAGCTTCACCGCCACATCGGCGGACGAGCTGTCGGTCAGCTCGATCTTGGCCTTTTCGACGAGTGCCGCCAGCGCGTGTCCGTAGCGGTGTTCGACGATGTGGATGAAACGGTCGACCAGGTCGGCGCGCTCGGCCTCGTAGCGGATCTGGCGCAGATGCGTCATGGCCTTGGCGGTGTAGACCAGGTTGATGCGCTGCCATGTCGCCAGATCGATGAAATAGCTCGCCGGCAGATTGCGCTTGCCGTCCTTGGTTGGCGTCAGATAGCCGAGCTGCGGCATCACATGGGCGATGCTCAGCAGCCGGTCGAAATCCGTACCGCCGATATGGACGCCTCGGCTGGCCAGGATGTCGTCCTTGCGGTCGAGCGAACGGGAGCGCTGCGGTGAAACGCGCACGATCGAGAAGTCCGACGTGCCGCCGCCCATGTCGATGATCAGCGCCAGTTCCTCGCGCGTCACCTTCTGCTCGTAGTCGAGCGCCGCCGCGATAGGCTCGAACTGGAAGGCGATATGCTTGAA